>JBBAFS010000005.1:0-42519 GCA_041655255.1 Sphaerochaetaceae bacterium | reverse complement strand
TACTCGCCCCAGCAAAAAATCCACACAACCATACTAACATAAGGACTAACACAATGTTTTGTGTTTGAGTAACACCTACTAAACTTAGGGCACTTAAGAACAGACCGTACAGTGCCAAGTTATATGGTTTCACCCCTCTTTGCAGTAGTGGTCCACTAATCAGGCGAGCTATAGCAATACCAAACCAAAAGAGTGTTAAACTAGTACCGGTAATTGCAGGTCCTTGGTGTAACTCACTTTCGACATAGACAGGAATCCAAGCAGAACAAATAATCTGACTTCCCATGTAGAGTAAAATAACGATGGTATACAGAATAAACGGCTTTTGTTTTAATATTGGTAAGACAGGAGCCTGAACTCTCTCTTCTTTATGAAGTTGCTCAGCGGGTCTTTTTTTGTAAGAGAGAAGACCTATAATTAAGAGCGTTAACATCACAAGCGAAACAATCAAATAGGCAACATACCAAAACTCCCCTTTAAAGGGAATGATAATATATCCTGTTGAAATTGCCCCTAATGAATAGGCAAAGTGGAGAAGGGGGATATAAAGAGCTCTTTTATCGTAATAGGCACTCGATAAAAATGCGTTGGATCCTCCATCAATTAAAAATGAGGCAAATCCTAAAAACAGAAATCCGATAAAAATAAGGGCGTGAGCGTGTAGTAATGAAACTAAACCGAGTGCAACAAACATCACAAAATAACCTAAGCGGACAATGGTACTTTGAGATCGTTGTTTAAAGAGGGTGAGAAAAAGAGTCATTGCAATAAGAGACCCAAGTTGCACAAAACTCACTAAAGATCCCGATTGGGAAAGAGATAGTCCTGTGGAGGCCATGAGATTTGTTGCTAAAGGTCCTAATAAGTTGTAGGAAACTGCAAAAAAGAAAAAGCCAATAAACAATAGTGCTGGATGCATATATGACTCCTTACGAAGCAGTCTACCATTAACATCCATCATCAGACAATCATAAAGAGAGACCAAACACCACTTTGCAGGCGAATATTGCTGAGCTCTCATATTCCTTCCGATATAATCTTCGTGTGAGAAGGCAGACGTACATCATTGCTCTAATGGTTCTTGGTTCCATTACTCTTGGCTTAGTCTCATATGTAACGTATGGATCGTTTATAAAGACAGAGCACCGTCATGCAATCTCAGAGACTATTATTGAACATTCTGCACATCTCGATGTTGTTGAATACGTGATACAACACTCTACCCAAGAATTTGAATCAATACTCAATTTGGTTAAAAATTCAAATGAGGTAACTGATTACATCCGTCACCCTTCTCAAGAGACTCAAAAAGCAGCTCAACTCACCTTTCAACGAGTTATCCAAGCTAGTCATTTCACCCAAGGGGTGATGATTGGCGATAATCAAGGCCGAGCGCTCTTTGGTGCCATGAAAGGTGAATATGATATTCTTTTATATGGGAGATATGCTCCAATGAGTATCATTTGGAACTCGGTATCCAAATATGTACCACAAGTACAAGAGGGGGAGTTTATCTATTCAGATACCTTTCATATCACCCCTTCAGCACAATCTGATTACGCTAAAACTGTAGTAGGGTTTGTCTCTCCTGTTTTTGAGCAAGGAGAGTTGATGTACTCCATAGGGGTGTTGATTGATGCTTCTTATATTGTGAATCAAATTGAGAGGTATATCGACTCACATCCAGAGCAAATAGAGTTTTACTTACTCGATACTCACGATCACATCCTTTTTTACAGAGGAAGCAATAATATTGCCCCATTTACTGAATTCTACGATAAAAACCTTGGTGAGGATTGGATACATATTCGTGACCAAAAAATGAATCACAAAATAGTCGATAACCGCCACTATTTTTATAAACACTTTAATCCGTTTACCACACAAAGTCCCTACTACGATCAAGAAGAGACCTTCCTCATTGGACTGTTTAGTTTTAATGAAGATGATATTGTGTTGTTGGCAAGTAATGTGTGGTTACGTTATTCCTTCTTACAGCCATTAGCGGCACTTTTTGTTACCCTTCTTTCAGCAACGATTGGTCTGCTCTTTTATTTGAATATGAGTAGCAAGGATTTGTTGGAAGTGACCTCCTTAGTCATTGAACAATCTCAAGACGGTGTTCTGATTCTCGATTATCTCGATAAAAAAATTCTCCCCAATGTCACATATGAGAGAATGACTCACCTTAGTAAAGCCGAAATTGGGCACCAGGTGATGAATTTTACCACCTTAGATGGGCAAGAGTTTGATTATCGTTCTCTTCTCTCCCTCACAAAAAACCGACAGTGGCAAGGTATTGGGTGGCTACATGGAAAGCGCCATATAGCTTTAGCACACATCACAATGAACGTGAAAGCAAACCGCTTTCAAAAGCCACGGTACGTATTGGGACTCTATTCTGATCCACGAACTGTAGGGGTGAGAAGTTATAAAGAGATTTTAGAAGATAGATTACGAATTGTTGAAATTTCGGATGAGTTTCCTTTGCAGATGTTAACCGAGTATGCAAAAAAGACACCCAATCTTCTGCTTGGTGCTATTAAAATACTTAACCTTGATGTCGTAGAATCGGGGCGTTCACTAGAAGAGCACTATGTGATAGGAAACGTTTTTCGAGAACGTCTTTTTGAAGTACTCGATGAAGACTCCCTCATATTCCAATACGCTCCTGATTCCTTGTTTGTTACCCTTAAAGATGAACAAGAGGCTTATCACCTTCTCTCTGTCTTAGAAAAACCATTTTCTATTGAAGAGAGGGAATTCTCATTATCTATTAACATCGGTATTTCAACATCAAAAGTCGCCGAATCATCAATTCCAACTATGATGATGCAAAGCCGATTGGCCATAGCGATGCTTAATCACAATAACAAGTGTGGAGTTCTCTCTTACTCTCAGTCTTTAGATGAAGAGATCCGACGTTACACAACTATTTTGAATGATATTACTCCTGCACTAAAGGCAAAGAAGATTGACTTTCACTACCAGCCAATTGTCGATATCTCAACTAATAAGATTATCGCCCTTGAAGTTTTAGCTCGTTGGAATCATCCAACCTTGGGAGATATTTCGCCTGCTGAATTTATCCCAATACTGGAGAAAACACCAACTATCATTAGCTTTGGTCGTTATGTCATTGAACAAAGTACCGCCTTTTTGAACTCGCTGGATGCAGTTATCCCCGATAACAATCTCTCTGTATCAATAAACATAAGTCCTCATGAGTTGTATGAACCCGATTTTATTTTATTTCTTACCCAAGAGATAGAGGCACGTAATATCGATCCGAAACGATTCACTATTGAACTTACTGAGCGATTTTTACTTGAAGACTTCGTCGCTGCTAACAAAGTATTAGAGCAGCTCCACGCACATCATATTAACGTGGCTATTGATGATTTTGGTACTGGGTTCTCATCGTTGAAATACCTTCATGAGTTACAAGTCGATCTTCTTAAAATTGATCAATCCTTTATTCAACACTACCCTGAAGATGATGATGCCACCATTCTTAAAGCCATTGTAGAGATGGCTAAAGAGTTACGTATTGCAGTTCTTGTAGAGGGGATTGAAACAGAAGCGCAACTTCAACTTATCACCCAATGTGGGGCCAACTCTTATCAAGGGTTTTATCGCAGTAAAGCACTTCCCAAAAAAGAGATTATCTCATTATTACAAAGTTAATAGAGAGCTGAAAGTCCCACACGTAATGAGAGTTCAGGATCTTTTACATCCTTTAATGAGAGACCCGCTGAGAGTGTTAACGTATCTAATATCTTATACTGAGATGCTATCTCAAGTATTACATCGGGTGATGGGGCTACTTCTCCTATCGCTTTAAGTGCTACTACCAATCGATTTTCTGTCGCCCAACTCAACTCGGAATAAACGCGTAATGGGTTAGCTATGAGATTAAGCTCTCCTTCCGCAACAAAAGAGAGAGTTCCCCCATATAAAAGAAAGTGGATATGCCTTATTCCACCACTAAGGTATGTCTCTTTTAACAAGGAGTGTTGATTAGAGTCATACCAAAAAGGGGAAGAGATATTCACATACCAATTTTTCCCTATTGAGAGATATGGGTGAATGTTCTCATCAGAAATGACAACTCCTCCTTCTAGTTTCATGGAAGGCAAAGATGTGTACCCA
This sequence comes from Sphaerochaetaceae bacterium, assembly GCA_041655255.1. GTDB lineage: Bacteria > Spirochaetota > Spirochaetia > Sphaerochaetales > Sphaerochaetaceae > JBBAFS01. Next base: position 38,367 of record JBBAFS010000005.1, on the reverse strand, counting down.
CGTAAACCAATGTGTGCCTCTGTTTGCTTTGTCACTACAGTAGTTTCAACAAAAGAAAAATCTCCTAAAGGAATCTCTACACTGGTGAGATAACGTGAAACGCTTAAAGCAGAAGATAAAATATCATCAGAAGGGAACAAAATATTAGCACTATTGAAAAATACTCCCTCTCCCCACTTGAGATGAGTTTTGCCAAATGTAAGGGAGAGCTTTTCTGTACGTGCTTTGATAAAGGCTTGATCTAACAAGAGTGTTTCATCTGCATATACCACACTTACTTCCCCCTTCAGCGAACCTAAAGAGTCTGTTTTGTAAGTCCCTTTGAGATAAGGCGAGAAAAGATACCCAGCGTCTTGGTGAAATGTAAAGGCATGATCGAAAGCAGTTTCTACAGTCATGTGACTATATAACAAGTTCAAGGAGGCAAGTAGAATCACAAAAAACATGTTGATGACACGATTTTTCTTCATCACTACCACCTCAGATTTTGCAGTGTAAATAGGTGAGCTTCTATTGGTACATCGACTTCAATTGAGAGGATTTCCAGTGTTGTTGAAGAGTTCTTCTTTAATTGGTCAATCACAAGAGTTTTTTGTGCAATCACAGAGTTGTTAATCATCATTGTTTTTTCTACTTCTATACTCTTTAGATGACGGCCAGAAGCAGTAAAGGCCTCACTTTTTACAAGGGAATAGTGAGTGGCATCTACCCACATTTTTTGTATTGGGTAGGCTACATTTCGTTTTTTTGAACTCAATTCAATGACATAACACTGCCTACCATTGAATATCTCAGAGGAGAGAAGCTTTGCATCATACACATCTAAGGTATTTTTGTGACTACTCATATCTTCGTATGAGAGATCACTTCCTATCAAAGATTGTCGTAATGCAGAACCTTGAAGACGAATTAATTCTTGGGCAGAAGGGTAAAACAAATAGAGTTGATTATCTAATCTCAATATTTTTTGACCTCTTTCAGCAGGTGAGGTGAATTCTAATAAGAAGGTGTCACTTCCTTGTGCCCACGCTGTATACGTAGAGGTGAGTTCTCCAAAACGATCTCTTCGAGTAATCGATCCTTTGATAATAGTTGATGAAAAATCTTGATGTTCATCCATCTTTTGGATAATTTCATCGGCACTTAAAGCTGGTAGTGATGCTATTGAAATGAGTAGTAATATGAGTAGAAATAGATACCTTTTCATACGTTCTCCTTTAGACGTATCGAAGAGACTCAGTAATCCCTTTGTGAGTTACTTTACGAGTAGAAATGATAATTGCACCTGTAGAGATAAGTAGAGTAAACAACCAAGAGAACACGATGTGTTTTAGATATACCACAGGATAGATAATACTTGATACTTCCATATCGACACCACTGAGGGCCTCGGTGAAATCGATTCCCGTATGTGTTAATACTAGTGCTATAAGAGTACCTATTAATGCACCAATAAGTGATCCTGTAGTATTGAGAATAAGACCTTCTAAAGAGAGAAGAGTGTGCACCTTCTGAGGACGAAGTCCTAAAGCTCGTAAGGTTCCTAGCTCTTGAGTCCGTTCAAAGACCATCATCATCGTTGTATTGATGACCACAGTACTTGCAAGTATGACAAAAAAGAGGGAAATAAGATAATAAATCTTCTCAGATAACTCTAACAGTTCATACAATTGCTGGATGTGTTGAAACGGCTCTACCACTAAAGAGGGGTTATGAAAAAGGGTAGTAAGTTCTTGTGCCGCTACTATTTCATCACCCTCTACTTTAAGGAGGATCTCTTGAACTTTGCCCTCCATAGATAAAAAGTGTTGAACTGTATCTAGAGGAGCTAAAAAGTAGGAGTTATTCATTGACCCCACAGGAAACGATACAAGGCCCACTATACTCCATGTTGCCGCATTACTTGCTCTATTGGCAGTTGTACTTAAAGTAGTAATGGTATCTCCTACATCAAGATTTAAATTTTGTGCTAATTGCGAACCCATCACAATCTCAAATGAGCCAACATTGGGAAGTCGTCCTTTTGAGATAATCGAAGAAAAGTCGGCATAGGAACTCTCTTTGTCCATATCGATGCCGATACCTACACTGCTGTAGGTCTTCTCTTCTTTATACAATAAAGAGGGGAAGGTGACTCTTTGAGAGTATGACGTTACAAGAGGGGTATGTTTGAGAGTTTCAACAATGGACTGATCAACTGAGAGATGAAGTGGATGGTAACGTTCATAACGGTTGTATTGGGCATTTCGAATTCTCACCTCTCCAATATAATAATCGGTAAGGTTCTTTTTAAGATCTATTTTCATCCCCTCTACAACTGCAAGTAATAAGACAATACTAAGTGCTGCAATTGCTATCGCAATGAGTGAGAGAAACGTTCTTCTCTTATTTCGTGTTACATTTCTTAGCGCCAACATCCACATCGTCTTACTCATATATTCCTCCTCAATGAGTGAGGGATACTAAGTGAGAGGCTTCGAAGAGTTGCCACAAAAGCGACAAGTGAGCATAAAAGAGTCCCAAAGAGAAAGGCAATGAGAAATGATTGTGGATGCCATGCTGAATACAACGTGCTTTGAATTCTATACCCGATATCAATGGATCGAATCATTGAAGAAAAATCGATTCCATAATGGACAAAGTAGAAGTTGATACCACCACCTAACAGAAGTCCTACTAGAGACCCCATCGCTCCGATAAGACCAGCTTCAATCATAAACATCCCAATGAGCATCCCTTTTTTGGTTCCTAGTGCCCTCATCATCCCAATTTCTTGAAGCCGCTGTTGAACACTCATTAATGTTGTATTTGAAATTCCCACTGCGGCGATGATAGCTACCAACAATAAAATAAGAGATGACGCTCCCCGTTTTGCATCAGCTAAAGCAACATAATCTTTAGCTAACTCATTCCAAGGGATTACCAATAGTGATGAATCAGTCAGTGTATCTTGAAATTGATTCAAAGCGCGTTGTTGACTTTTTGTACGTATAGAGAGATCTATCTCCGTAGCGTACTCTTCCATAGCGAGGTAGTGCTGAGCAACATCCAGTGGAATCATCACAAGTGAGCGACTCACATTTGGATTAGGGGGATCTACTATACCAACAACTTCTACATCAATCACTTCATAAAAGCCCCCTTTTCCACGAGTAAGAATCGTGAGAAAAGAGCCAACAGATGAATATGTATCTTCTGCTAGCCATGCTCCTAACAAAATCTCTTCTCTCCCCTCTAGTGGTAATCTCCCTTCGGTTAATGTACCGAGCACATCAAAGACGGTTGCATCTAAGGCAGGGTCATATGCAGTAATGAGAGCTTCCATACTCCCATCTTCTTCAAAAATCGAACTTGAAAAAAGGAGTTCACCTGTAAAGAGCAATCGTGCGGTAGCATCAAGGCCGAGGTCGTGCAATTCTTTTATGTAGTAATCAGGGTCTTGTATACCATATTCAAGATCGTAAAAAAGGCGATTTTCTGCGTACTGTTTAGTCATGATTTTTGCATGAGAAGTCTCATATTGAATCATGTTCCGCTCTGACTCAATTTCAGCTCCAATGAGAAGTCCATCTAAGATGATATACATCATCATGCCCACAGCAATAGCACTTGCGGTGATAATCGTTCGTCTTGTGTAACGGAATATATTTTTAAAGGAGAGAAGAAAGAGGTTTCTCATAAGACTCCTTGATCAACAATGAGTCCATCGTGTAGAGGAACAATACGATTGGCATACTCCATCACCAGTGGATCGTGGGTAGAAAATATGAAGGTAGTACCATAATGCTCATTCATTCTTTTCATCAATTCCATAATCTCAGTCGCTGTGTGAGAGTCCAAATTTGCTGTTGGCTCATCAGCTAACACAAGAGTTGGCTTTTTCACTAATGCTCGAGCAATGCTAATACGTTGCTGTTGTCCTCCGCTAAGGGTGTTAGGCCTACGATCTTCTAATCCTTTGAGTCCAACTTCCTCTAAGATTTGATTTGTCCGCTTTACAATCTCCTTTTTATCTACATGAAGGATGTGTAGAGCAAAAGCAACATTCTCAAAAGCACTGAACACGGGAATGAGGTTGTATGTTTGAAACACAAATCCAAGATGGTGTCGTCTATAATCACTTTGCTCTTTATCGTTCAATTTCGAAACAGTAACAGAGTCAATGGTGATTGTCCCCTCATCAAGGGTGTCGATACATCCAATGAGATTTAACAGTGTCGTCTTTCCAGATCCTGAAGGGCCAATAACTGAGATGAATTCTCCATCTTCAATGTTCAAAGAGACCCCTTTTAGAGCCTGAATATGCTCTTGGCCTGTTTTATAGACTTTCGTCAGTGAATCAACAATAATCATCCGTACTCCTTAGTGTCGTTACGACGTATCTCTTTATCCTTAGGTGTTATTGTGAGGTTGTCAATGATGAAGAAGAAAATTTTTCAGATGTGATCTCCCATATGCTAAAGAGCAATAATCCTAATAAGACAAAACCGTAGCCTATAATCCCTTGTGTGGTGAGGCGTTCTTTTAACACCAGCGTCCCTAAGATGCCAACAGTGATTGGTTCACTTAAACCATAAATGAACGCATGAGAGGTACGAATATGTCGTACCCCTGTGGTGAAGAAAAAGAAGGGTAAAGATGTACTAACAATGCCCAGTAGTAAAGAGAGGATGATAAATTGAGTCGATATAATAATCTCACCTGTGGTAAGAAGTGCCAGCGGAAGTAATAATAAAGAGGCTCCACTCATCACAATTACAACCGTTTCTAAAGGAGAGGCTTCATGTTCTAACTTTTTAAGGAAGGTGCCAACAACTGTCCATGTTGCACCTGCTAATGCAGCGGAGACACTTCCAATAAGAAGACTAGAACCATGGACCTCAACATCTCCACTTAAAGCCATACTCACACACCCTATAGTAATCAGTATTGCACTGATGATCCAAGAGAGGGTCTGCCTCTCTTTTTGGATAAAAAATGCATATGCTCCACTAAATAGAGGGGGAGTTGCAATAAAAATTGTTGCAGCAATGGTCACCCCTGCATGTTGAATACTAAAATAGACGGCTGTTTGAGTAAAAGCGAGTGCCACAGCTGCTATAAGAGATGGAGTGTAATTACTCAATATTCGTTTTGTGAAAACTCTCCGTCTCTGTGTGAAGATGACAAAGAGATACAATCCAATTGAGCCAATAATAAGGCGAATGGCACTGAGAGTATAAGGAGAGAGGGCATGGGGTAAAAAAGAGGCAATAGTTCCATGTGTTCCCCACAGCACTCCCGCAAGGGAGACTAGTAGTGCCCCTGATGATACGCTTTTATCTCTATTCATCTGTTCTGATCAACCTTTTTATACATATTGAACACCAGTTCTTTGGGTATCTTAACAAATATATCGACCACTCGGGAGTCAAAGACACTCCCTTGTAATGAGATGAGTCGTTGTATTGCCTCTTCGTGACTAAAAACTTCTCTGTTTTGGTTATACGAAAAGGTCATTAAATCATATGCATTTGCCACTGCAATAATTTTAGAAGAGAAGGGTATTTGTGTATCAGTGAGACCTTGAGGGAAGCCTTTTCCATCGGGTTGCTCATGGTGCATGAGAATCCACTCAGCAACACGTCCAAAGTTTTGTACCGACCTGAGAATATGGTAGCCTAATTCACTGTGGCGCCTCATCTCAATTTCTTCTTCCTCGGTGAGAGGGCTTTTTTTGTCTGTTAAAGCGGGTGAAAGAGAGATTTTTCCCACATCGTGAAGTAGGCCGGCACTTTTTATTTCTTCCAAATCGACTGGAAGATAACCAGCTTTATTTGCAATATGGGCACAGAGCATAGCCACAACGTGGCCATGGCGTTTCTCATTCTCTCCTACTTTTTCTAGGTTCTTCATTAAAAAGCGGACAATAGATTGTTTTAGTTCTCCACTTCCTAAAAGTTTATATCGATACATCATCTCCTCTGCTTCTTGAAAGAGGAGTTCAAAGAGTGCCGGCGGTTTTACAGCTGTAGCATATCCACATGCAAGTGATAAAAAAGAGATTTTTTTGTTATTAGAGTGAATCTCTTTTTGTATGTAATCCAACTTGGTATTCATTTGCTCAGCTGTTGTATTGGTACATATGGCCAAAAACTCATCTCCCCCTATGCGGGCGATGATATGGGGAGAGAAGATGTGGTTGGTAAGCATATAGGCACTCGTTTGTAAGAGACGATCTCCTTCAGTGTGCCCAAATACGTCGTTGACTAACTTCAGTCCATTGACATCGACCATCAACAACGAGATGGGGTAGTTTTTAGATTCGGAGAAAATTCGTTTTTGATGCTCTTCGATATAACGGCGATTAAAGAGGTTGGTAAGTTGGTCACGATAACTAAGATCTAAAATCTTTTGTTCAAATCGCTTGTGTTCTGTGACATCTCGAGTAACACCAATTGCTTCAATGTCCCCATTTGAGGTGTAGCGGTAACTGATGGTGGTATCAGTCCACACCATCACACCTTTATTGGTAAGAGATCGACCTACAAAAAAACTTTTGAGTCTCCCTTGCTCACTTTTAGAAAATCGCCTTACATCTTTTTCAATCGATCGTGTTAAGTTGCCCGTATCTTCAGGAAGGATCGAAAAGGAGGCATCTTTTCCAATATACTCTTGCGGGGAGTAGCCTAAAATATGTTGGATAGCAGGACTCATGTAGGTATATTGGTCCAAAGTGACGTTGTACACCCAAATGGCATCACTTACATTCTCTGCAATCATCCTCAGTCGCTGTTCACTTTTCTCTAATTCTATTTCAGTGTGCTTGCGACTTGTAATATCGAGGTGGATACCAAAGACGCCAACAAATTCTTGTTTGTTGTTATATAAAGCAGTGTAGTTTGTTTGAAACCATAATGGAGAGTTCTTTTTAGTACGATGTTCAATCTCAAAGGAGACACTCTTTTTTTCCATCAGTGTGAGCCACTTAGGTTTCAGCATCTCGATATGATCTTTGTAATGTGCACTCAGAGATTGGCCAATAATGTGTTGAGCCGTGACATGAAATTGTTGCAAAAAAGCTGCATTTGTCCGTTCGAATTTAAGATTTCTTAAAAGAGTTTCAACTCCACGCTCTTTGTGAATAACTTGTTGCCATGTGATGGGATAATCTAACATCGCTACACTAATACTTGTTAAGCTTTGGTCAAATAAGAGATTGTATAGTTGTAATTCACTGTGTTCTAAATAACGAAGTTGGTGAAAAGAGGTAATATCTTGAGCTGCACCATAAATAAGAGAGCCAACTTGGTAAGCTCTCCACTCTAAGAGTCGGTATGTTCCATTGATGTGCCGATACCTGTTGGCGTATCCCTCAATGTTTTCTCCTTTGTTTAACTGAGAGATGTGCTGATCTGTCTCTTTTATATCTTCAGGGTGGATATAAAGAGAAATGGAAGTGTGAAGAAGATCACTTACTTTATGACCTAGTTCTTTCTCCCACATCTCATTTGCCATAAGAAAGTAGCCCTGGGCATCCAAAATGCATAAAAAGATAGGAGTGAGGTTAAAGACTTCTTCAAAATCAACAGGACTATGCAATTCCATCATACACACCTTTTTACAACGGTAACTGACGCTACTCATCATAACACAGTTCAGGTGAGCTCACTACAATCTAGCAAAAGTATTATGTGAAATAAAAGAGAAGGAGAGATGGGGGAAAGGGAGAGGAGAGTGAGTAAAGTGTGTTCGGTATCATGTTCTTGGATCTACTTGCAGGTTTCGGTATAGGTAACCAAAATGATCTTACAATCACCAAGTCTCCACAATCCGAATCAGCACTTGTACACAGCAACTACAGAGTAGTTGCAAGGTTGTGCAACAACCGTTACAAAGAAAATACATAAAATAGCGACAAGCGTCAAGTCGTAGCAAAGCTATTTTATATATAGTTGTTTTATATAACCCAGAGCCTACTCAATTAAGCGAATGAAGTCACTGAGGTTCATTTTAAGAGCATCACTCATTTGCTTCATGGTTTGGAGAGTAGGACTATGAGAGCCGTGAAGTATTCTATAAAGATGAGTCCTACTAATTCCAACATCACGAGCGAATTGTGCTACAGGGTACTGCTTTTGTTTTAAAAGATGATGTAAAGCTTTGTCGAACTGCATGCTTAAATGCTACCACGACGTTACACAGCTATAGGTGAAACTCAACGGTAATAGGTGAGAATAAACTCTCTCTTTATTGCTAAAGCAAGACATTGGTTGAAATGGATATAAAAGGGGACAAAAGAGAGTTGCTGTCCTTTTAATATAGGTTTGATTATAATAGAGGCATGAGAACAATACGATTATCAAAACCAAGTGAGTTCGCCTCTTTGGTCAAAACTCACATTGAACACGTCGCTTCATCTCACTCTCGTGAGATCCGTATCGGACTACCAGGAGGGAGGGGCTCTGTTCCTGTTGTTCATGGAATTGCCTCAATAAAGCGGGAATTACTTCCCCGCATTGAGCTCTATTTAGTCGATGAACGACTCAGTGGTAGTACCAACAAAAAGACCTTATTAGAAGTAGGGCTTCAAGAGTTAATCGATTTGGGAGTCTTTAAGGAGTCACAACTCCACATACCACAAAAAGAGGGGGAGTTCTTTGATTTCGAAGGAGAGTTAGATCTTCTGTATCTAGGTGTGGGTGAAGATGGCCATTTTGCTTCGCTTTTCCCAGGCTCTTATCCTAAGTTGGATCACAAAGAGTGCAAAGCGACAACTTACATTGATAATAGCCCAAAAGAACCTCCTCAAAGAGTAACAGTTACGTATCGAGGTTTTTCAAAACATGCGAAAAAAACAAATCTGTTTATACTGTTTTTCGGAGAAGGGAAGCGGGGGGCATATGAGCGATTTCTTCATCAGAAAGAGAATCCTTCGACACTTCCAGTTGCATTTTTTGCCCGAGAACTGTTTAATCTCACCATTGTTACTGACTTATAAGGGGGGAATATGAAGCGAATCATTATCCAATTTGGTGGTACTGGAGATTTAGCATTAAAGAAACTCTATCCAGCGTATGAGCATCTGATGAGCGAAGGCTTCGATTTCTCAATTGTCGCTTTGGGTCGACGATTCACAGATCGAGAGCAGTTTCTTAAAGAGATGCTTGGTGATAGCGTATCTGCAGAATTTAAGAAAAGATTAGATTATCTTTATTACGATATGAGTGATGAGAAAGCTGTTTGTCCTTTACAAACATACTTGCGTGATAACATCGCAGATGAAGATGAAGTAGAACTTATTTACTACTTAGCCCTTCAACCCTCGTTATATGAAGAGGCCATTAACCAAATTCTCACTGTCGATACGAGTCTTACCTGTGATTGCACTCTCACAAAAAAGATTATTGTCGAAAAACCTTTTGGCTTTGATATCGAAAGCGCCCACCGTTATAACGATATCTTGTTACAAGCATTTGATGATAAAGAGATTTATCGAGTGGACCACTATCTTGGTAAAGAGTTTATGCAAAATCTCCTTATCCTTAGATTCCATAACGATATCATCCGTAGCATTTGGGATAACCGCTCCATTGAGAGTATTCAAATTATCTTTGATGAGACACACGGTGTAGATCAGCGTCTTGGGTTTTACGAAAAAATTGGAGTTGTCCGTGACACCATTCAAAACCATATCATGCAAATTATTACCTACCTCACAATGAATGAACCGGCGACACTCTCTCCTGATGATATCGAAGTTGAGAAAGTGAAAGTGTTACGCTCAATTGAACCAATTAGCGAGTTTTATACCGGGCGATACGAATCTTTGGGCGTTAATAGTGGCCATGTTGTCGATACTCCTACCTATGCAGCACTTAAGTTGTCGGTAAACACCTACTACTATGCGGGAGTCCCCATTTTCATCCGCACAGGGAAGATGCAAAAAGAGGCTGTGAGCATGATCTATGTGAAGTTTAGAAATAAGACTAAGCAGGTGATGCATGATGAGAATATCGAAGAAAATGGTGTGATTATCACCATCCACCCTGAACTCACTATCGATATCTCAATGAACTTAAAAGAGCCCGATACATCCTGGAAATCAAAACCAGTTCGTTTTAGATTTAACCAAGCTGAAACTTTTGGGGCAAATACTCCAGAGGCATATGAGCAGATTGTGAAAAAGATCTTAGTTGGGGATAAGAGTTTGTTCCCATCAATGAGGGAAATCAGTGAAGCGTGGAGAATTGTCTCCCCTATGTTGTTAGATGATCACCACAAAGAAGTCTATCCTGTTCGGACCCTTCCAAAGTTTGCCCAAGAACTTGCTAAGAATAATGATTTTATCTGGTTTGATCAGAAATAGAGAGAGTAAGAGCCACCATAGTGGTGGCTCTTTTATGATATGTTACGTATTTAGTAATCTTTTTTCTCCGCTGATTTGTTGAATTGGGGCAATGTTTTGAGACACTTCTAATGTCCCTAAATAGACGTTGTTCTCATCACGAACAGCGAAGTAGCGGATATAGACGTACTTATCACCAAGTTTAATATAAAACTCTTCACTGTCACTTTTTCCAGATTTAAAATCATCTACAATTTTTTCAACGATATGAACTGAAGCAGGTGGGTGACAATTGGCAACCTTCCTTCCAATGATAGCTGTTGTTCGTGGAAAAATTCTCTCGCTTGCTTGAGAGAAGTATCCAACTTCGTCATTAGCATCGACAAAGGTGATATCGACAGGGAGAGAGTTAAGTACATGGGTAAGAGTTTCAGCAGTGAATGATCCCGTAGGGAGTGTTACAACACCTTCGGTAACAGCAGATGACTCTTTTGCACTGAGTACGCTCTCTTCTGGAATATCGAAAGAGGGGTGATCATCTAACAGACAATAACCAATTTCAGGACTCTGTTCTCTAATGTGTCTCCAGTCGGTGGCAAAAAAGACTTCACTTACCATTGGAATGAGGATGTTCTCTTCTTTACTAATCATCTCATACACATTGTGTTTTGCTTCCTCTATCTCAGAAGTGAGGCGAGTAATTTCATCCTCTTTAAGTGAGCGTTTTCCACTGAATTCAGTAAGAGTAGAGCGCACCTTTTTAATCATCGCCCGAATGTCATCATCCACACCCCACATCACTTGTGGAGGAGCAGTAATTCCATAACGCTCCATAATAGGGAACCATAGGTTCTCTTTTTTAGAGTAGTGGATATCTATTTGCCATAATAACGTAAAGTCATCAGTGAGGCGTTGTACAGCAGAGATATCTTTTTGTTCAAGTTCTTCAGTGTGAGGATTAATCCGATTCTCAAACAATCGTTCAATAGCACGGTTTTCCTCTTTTAAGATCCAAGAGGGGTGTCCCTCCTCTTTTGTTTTGTTTTTATCAGCATGAATCTCTGCAACAGATCCTTCGAATAAAGAGGCGTGAACGTCGCACAGTTTTTGCACCTCGGCGACACTTACGTGTCCTTCATCAATGAGAACTTTTTCTACAGCAGCAATCTCATCTGCTCCAACTCCATCAAACTCTTTTGCAAAGTCTGCTTTTACAGCATCAAAATCATCTCCGCTATGAAGACGGTTAATTAAGTCTTTTAACAGTTCTTGACGCTTTACACTATTATTAATTTCTCCACTCATCGAGTCTCCTCCTCTGTTGTGTGTTCTATTTCAAACCCGTGCTTTTCAAATGTCGCAATCACTTTTTCAAGTGGGATGTTTCGCATCGCACACCCTTTTTTAAGAGTCATCACTTTACCCACAGTTCTAAGCATAATTGGCTTTGTTATTTCGACAAAACCGACATCAGCCATCAGTTGTTGTATGTGTGGGTATTGTTCGACTAAAGAGGCGATTGGGGTTTCTAGATTAATACGGTTTTTGCTCATAAAGTATATCCTTATGGTACCATAGAGATACCGCTACTACTGTTGCATTTGCAACAATAGTAGCGAAAGGGATAAACTTATTCAATCTCTGTGCGCTTTAAGCAAATAAAGAAGCGATCTCTTTGGCGTAGAGTTTATCGATTTTATGTCTCATCACCTCTTGTTTTGCACTGAGGTGTTCCCCAATTTTAAAGACAGTTGGTAACATCACAAATCGATGGATTCGCTCAATGTTTTTAAATCCTGTTTTTGCACTAATGAGATCTTTAATTTCTCGACTAATGAGTTCATATGCTTCAGGTAGTTGGGTGATATCAAATCGAGCAAGATAGGGAATTGCGTGCTCTTTCATATAGAGTTCGAGCTGTTTTGTATCAGGTACAATAAGAGCAGCTAGATACTTTTTATCTTGACCCACAATAACAGCTTGTTCAATGTAAGGAGATTCTCTAAGACGTGATTCAATGGGAACAGGTTCAATGTTCTCTCCACCAGAGAGGACAATAGTATCTTTTTCTCTCCCTTTAATGGCATACTCGCCTTTATGTGTCCACATCCCAATATCTCCAGTATTAAGCCAGCCATCCTCACTTAATACCTCTTTGGTCAGTTCAGGACGTTTATAATACCCAGCCATCACTTGAGCACCACGAACGTGGATTACACCTTTTTGACCAGGTTTAGCCTCTTTGTTATGCTCATCAATAATACGGATTTCAGTTTCAGGAAGTGGAGCCACTGTCTCAGGAACTTGATGGTTCATTTTTCTTAGTCCAATAACAGGAGCTGTTTCAGTTAATCCATACCCATCTAAGAGGGTAATACCAATAGCTTTGAAAAAGCGGTCAACTGAGGTTGGCAACGAACCTCCTCCTGAGACCCCAGCTCTAAAGTTAGTTCCAAACTTCTTTTTAATTGAGTTAAAGACCAATACATTACCTAGAGCCTTAAAAGGGGCAAGAAGAATAAAGGGGATAATGCCAATGAGTAAATCCAATAGATAGACTCTTTTCTTCCACTGAGGGGTACGGTTCATCACCAAGTTTGTGGCCCAAGCGTGGGCAGCACCCACTGCTACAAAGAAGTGGAACAATGAGCGAGCGACAACACTTTTCGTTTTTACGTTTTGATACACACCTTGTTTGACTGACTCCCAAATACGAGGTACTGATCCCATCCAAGAGGGGTTCACCCGTTGTAAATCGAATAACATGATCTTCCCAATCGGTTTTGAGTAGGCAATTGCACTCGCTTGTGAAACAACTACATATTGCAAAATTCGTTCAAAAGAGTGCCACACTGGTAAGACACTTAGCCACTTTTCACCTTTTTTGAAATCGATGACTTTAGGGAGTTGTTCTAATTGGAATAAGAAGTTTTTATGGGTGAGCATCACACCTTTCGGCTCCCCAGTTGTTCCACTGGTGAAGATGATTGTAGCTAACTCATCCTCTTTCCCTTTGGTAATCTCTTTTTCAATCTGAGACTTCTTAGAAGAGAGAAGTTTCATCCCCTCTTTAACCATATCGTCATACAGGTGAATTGTTATTTTCTCACTTGTGAGTGGTTTATCAGGAACGTGGTGTAATGAGTCCATCACAATAAGGTGTTTCAAATCTGGAAGCTCTTTCTCTAAGGCGAGAATTTTATCAGCTTGTTCGAAGTTCTCAGCAAAACAGACACTACTGTTGGTAAAACTGAGAATATATTGAAGTTCGTGTGGCATTGCATCACGACCACGTGGAACGTCCATTGCCCCTAAAGAGAGAAGGGCAAAGTCGGCCACAAGCCATTGGCGACGGTTGTCACTGATTAATCCAACTGGCATCGAACGAGTAACACCTAATGATTGTAGCGAGATAGCGAGAGCTATGACCTCATCATAAAACTCCTCGTACGTGGTTGGTAAAAATACCCCTTCATCATTTTTAAAGAGTTGTACTTGGTTCTTAGGATACTCTTTTACAATTGATTGTAGAAGTTTTGGAAGCGTATTGTACATAATCGGCTCCTTTTATTACAAAATTACAAAATATGTCAATATGTAATATATAGCCTATTGTACTATTGGGCAATAGGAGAAAGACCTATTACCCAAAAAAGAGTATTACAGTGTTTGTGTGACCTCTTTTGGCGTAACAATTAAAAGAGCTCTTATCCACTCAAAGCGCTGTTTCATCGATTCAAAGAGTGCTCCTTCACTGGTAAATTGACCTACACCTTCTACTAAAAAGCCTGTCCCTAAAGAGAACTTTCCCATCACGTTACGACTACCAAAAGTTAACAAGATACGGTTATCACCTCCAAGGTTTTTCTCAGTGGTGAACATTCTTCCGGCTGGAATTAATATGTGGTAATCTTCAGTGATCGTGATGTAACTGTTCCATGTGTTTACAACATGGGCACCTGTTTCACTGTTTTGAGTGACGATAGAAACAACGCCCTCATCTTCAAGGACTTTATATACATGTTCGGTGATCATCTTATCCCTCTTTAATCGTAATTAGACTTCCGTGTCCTGGCGCTACTTGTTTCACTGATATACCCAAAAGTCTTTTTTTCAGTGCTTCAAGTTTCTCAGGATGTGGAACACTCTCTAACGATATTGAATGAACTAAATCTTCCCAGCTCATGTGTTCTATGCTCTTTGGTTCTTTCCCAAAGCGGATAAACAAATCACTACTAAAGAAGATGTTTCTAGATCGATCATAACACAATAACCCATCCCAAAGGTGCATCTCGGAAGGGTAAGTGATTGCTTCAAGGGTAAACTCTCCTGTGGCCAACGTCTGAGCATCTGTGAAGCTAAGCACTTGATCGGTAAGACCAAAGCCCTTTATCTGTCTTTGTGTCACCTCCGAAGCAACAACCTTAGCATGTGGAAATGCCTCAAGAAGTGGACTCAAAGCACCACACTCATCACTTTCAAAGTGAGAGACAAATATGTAAGAGAGAGAAGAGTCTCCTAATGTGCTTTGTATTGCTTCAATAAGAGTATGACTGTGTTGGTAATCTCCTGTATGAATGAGTACACTACTACTTCCTGTTAACAAGTATTGGTTAAAAGTGAGATTAATTGGTTCAACATAATATTGGTGTTTGTAGATCATTGGTGCTATCTGTTTCATAATTCCTCCTTGGTAAACATATGAATGAATTGTACAATTGGAAAGAGTTTTCTCTACAGTTCATATGCTATGTGTGATAGTATCGGTTCAGAAGATAACAGTTTTTACAATTGTGTCATATATAGTATAGTAAGATAACAATAATAAAGAAGCAGGAGAGAGGAGATGGCTGAACCAACACAAACAAAAGAAGTCTATGAGAATCTATTATTGTCACTACCAGATCCCTTTTTTGTCATTCGAGAAGATGGCACTTATGTAGAGGCTTTTGGAAGTATTGAGCGCTCCTTATACGATGATAACAGTAAACTCAAAGGGAAAAACATCTATGAGTGTATGCCAAAAGAGTTTGCCGATTACTTTATGAGTCAGGTACACAGAACTCTCAATGGGACAGGTTTGACTGTGTTTGAGTACCAATTAGAAACTGAGCGAGTATTGGGCATTCCAAAAGAGGGGCCACCTGGTACTCAATGGTTTGAGGCCCGATTATATCCATTAGATACTTTGTATGATGGACAGCGTGCTGTCACAGCGTTAGTTCTTCAGATTTCAGATCGTAAAACCATTCAACATCGCCTCAGAGAACTCTCATACCAAGATCCAGTGACGAAAGTTGCAAACCGAAGATTCTTTTTTAAGATGCTCGCTCAGCAACTCGATCTCTTTAGAAATTCTTACACGCCACTTTCACTATTATTGATTGATATCGACCACTTTAAACTCATCAATGATACCCATGGCCATTTATGTGGGGATGCCATATTACAAAGTGTGGTTAACACTATTGGAGAAGTCATTGGAGAGGGAAACCTGCTTGCCCGATTTGGAGGAGATGAATTTGTGGTGTATATAAAAGGGAAGTCGACTCAGGATGTTAAAGAACTAGGGGAGACAATTCGTCAAAAAGTAGAACAAAATATCACACGGTGTGATAACATTCCAGTTGCAGCGACTGTGAGTGTTGGCTTGACCCATGTAAATTCATTTGATGCCGATGTTGAATCTATTTTTAAGAGGGTAGATTTAGCATTATATCGAGCGAAGCATCAGGGGAGAAATAAAGTTGTAGAATTCTAAAAAGGAAAAAGATTGTGGTAGTAGATATTGTTTACAACATCGCTCTTTTATTAGCTGTCAGTGTCATTTTTTCCACTTTCCCGCTGAAGACCGATGTGTTAACAAAACGGTCTCAAATACTCCTTGGCGTTATTGTTGGTTTGTTGGGCATTCTCATAATGAGTAGACCTGCCTTTTTCAGTTCAGGAGTCACTTTTGATTCACGTACCATCTTAATTGGTGTTACTGCGATGTTCTTCGGTCCTATAACCGGTGGTATAGGATCTCTGTTTATCATTGTGTATCGGCTCTACTTAGGGGGCGGTGGAGTCTGGACGGGAATGTTATCTACCTTAGTTGCTTTTGGTGGAGGAAGCGTTTGGCATCATACTCGCTATCGTAAAGGGAATTATAAACTGTATGAGTTTTACTTGGTTGGATTGTTCATCCACCTAGGTTTTACGTTAACGTGGTTTGCACTCCCTATTGAGTTACAAGGCATGTTATTTCATATGTATCTCATTCCAATTTTGATAATCTATCCTGCAGGCTTTTTCGCCCTTGCTCGGTTGTTACACACCCAGATACAGCGACAAATTGCAATTAAGCAACTTGAAATTAGCCGTAAATGGTTTAAAACCCTCTTTGAAGAAGCTCCTGTTGGTATTACTGTCACCGACACCAATACTGGAGAGGTGATAGAAGTAAACCGAAGGTATTTAGAGATTATCGGAAGAACACGATCTGAGATGGAAGAGCTTCCATGGCAACAGATGACCTATTTTGAAGACCTTCCTCGAGACCTTGCTTTTACGAACCAAATGAGACTTGGTGAAATTGATAACTTTGAGATGGAAAAACGGTTTGTAAAACGAGACGGTTCCCTCATTTGGACTCAGATGGCGGTCAGTCGACTCTTTCCTGTAAGTGGAACACACGAGCAGCATTTGTGCATGATTGCAGATATTAGTGAACGTAAAGCGTATGAAGAGGCTATCATATGGGCTAATTCTCACGACCAACTCACTAAGTTGTATAACCGTACTGAGTTTGATCGCCTTTTAATGAGTTTAAATAGAGTGATGTACTATCCTCTTACTGTTGCTATTGGTGATATCAACGGGCTTAAGATTATTAATGATGCTTTTGGATCTGAAGCTGGAGACGATGTTCTTAAAAAAATAGCTCAAACAATAGAGACAGTTGTTGGATCTCATGGACGATGTGCCCGACTTGGAGGGGATGAATTTGGCATTATTCTCCCGAATTGCACCAATGAACAGGCGTGGGAATTGATAAATAAGATTCAAGAGTCTCCACGTAAAACATCATATAATGTTGAATTAAGCATCTCCTTTGGAGTAGCAACAAAAATACATAAAGAGAGTTCTCTTGATGAACTACTTAAACTTGCCGAGAATAGTATGAACCAAAGTAAAGTGAGCGAGAGTCCTTCTTCTCGAAGTAAAGCCGTCACCGCTATTATAAACACTCTTCATGAGAAGAACAAACGTGAAGAGTCACACTCTAGAAGAGTAAGTAGCCTTGCGGCAGATTTAGCAAAAGCCGTTGGAATGAACTCAAAAGAAGTTGCTGAAGTACGAACTATTGGACTATTACATGATATTGGGAAAATAGGAATCGATGAACAAATTCTGAATAAGAGTGGAACACTTAATGATGTTGAATGGAGTGAGATTAAGCGGCACCCTGAAATAGGGTGGCGTATATTAACAACTGCAGGAGAGATGGGAGAGTATGCCTCGGTAGTGTTATCTCATCATGAACGAATGGACGGGAAAGGGTATCCCCGTGGCATACAAGGAGAGGCAATTCCTTTATATGCACGCCTCATTGCTGTTGTAGATGCATTTGATGCAATGACCGCCGAACGAACATATAAAAAGACAATTAGTGAATTAGAAGCAGCAAAGGAGATCAAACGGTGTAGTGGTACACAATTTGATCCCCTGCTCGCATGCTCTTTTATCTCGAAAGTACTTCTTCTCAATTGGGAAGAGCTGTAGAACCTAAGCAGTTTCTACTTGTAGAATATGGATAAGATCTAACGGCTCTAATCTAAAAGGAGATCCTTTTCCTTCGTAAAATCCATGGTCTCGAACAAAGTGGATATGTAAGTCGGTAAAGGTAATCTCTTTATCTAACTTTTTATTCACTACAGTCGTATTCACCTTATCGAACATTCCAGGTCCACCAAAAGGAGAGGGGAGTTTTCCTCGAACTGAATCGACTCGTACATCAAATGTATCATCAAGGGTAATAAACTCACCAAGTCCATCAACTCCTGCATCTCTAAAGTATTGCATTCTTTCGGCAATCTTTTGATGTGAGGTGTCGGCTCGTAAGACAGTTCCTTCATCTTCAATTAAGATATCAATGAGGTTTCTTTTATCATGTCCAAGGAAGCCGGGTAGGGTAATGACACCCGGCTGCATTTGTTGTTGTATATGATCATACTCTGGGGATTGTTTCATATTAACTCCTCTTTAAGAGAACTTATCGAAATAGATATGCTCTTCGGGCATTCCTAAATCTTTAAGTACTGCAATACATGCATCAATCATTCCAGGAGAACCACATAAGTAGGCTTCACTTCCTGATGCATCTTCGGTCAGGCGGTGGACAACATCGGTAATAAGACCAACCTCGCCTTCCCAGTTATCTTCTTCTTGTGGTTCACTAAGAGCAGGAATGAACTTGTAATCGTGTAAACGCTCTTCAAGTGCCCCCATCTCTTCGACGTAAAATAGATCTTTACGGGTACGTGCTCCAAAGAAATAGCGTGCCTTACGCTTACTTCCCTTTTCGGCCATATCGAGTAAGATCGATTTAATAGGTGCCATGCCTGAACCACCAGCAATGCAGATAATTGGACGATCTGTATCACGTAAGAAGAAATCTCCATAAGGGCCATTAATCGTAACCTGTTCACCCTCTTTGAGGTGCTCATGAACATATGTGGTACAAATGCCATTAGGAACTAAACGAATCATCAGTTCAACGTGTTGGGTATCACTTGGCACTGAAGCCATCGAGTACGCACGATAGACTGGCTCATCGGTTAATTCATACTCAGGAACTTCAAATTGAACAAACTGACCTGCCTTCATTTCGATTTCAGGAGGGTCGTGTAATTTGAGGCGAACCTCTTTAATGTCGTACGTGAGATCTTTAATACTCTCGACTGTGGTAGAGAACTCTTTAACTAAGAACAACTCTTCAGGAATTTCGATTTCGATATCATTTTTTACTTTCACCTGACACGAAAGACGAATATTTTGTTTTTGTTCTTCTTTATCAATCCAGGGTAACTCAGTGGGGAGGTAAGCGCCTGCCCCTTCTAAGACTGTTACTTTACACAATCCACAAGAACCTCTTCCGCCACACGCACTGGGGATAAAAATCCCTTCACTCATGAGCGTCTTTAAGAGGCTTTGCCCCCCTTCGACTTCGAATTGAGTCTCTTTGTTCACAGTGACATTCACAATGCCATAATTTCCAATTGTGGCATCAGCAACTACCATCATTAATGAAAGGACAACACTGATGAGGGTGATGATACCAACACTGAGTAATAATGAAGCTAACATATGGGACTCTCCTACTGAATGCTGATCATGCCGTTAAATCCCATAAATGCCATGGCCATAAATCCGGCTATAATAAGGGCAATTCCAGCACCTTCTAAGCCGTAAGGGATTTTTGCGGTTCTCAGTCGTTGTCTAATACCTGCCATTGCCATAATAGCTAAAAGCCAGCCTAAACCACTGCCTAAGCCAAAGAAGAAGCTTGTCATAAAGGTATATTCACGAATAACCATGAAAAGCGAAGCTCCTAAAATAGCACAGTTCACAGTGATAAGTGGTAAGAAGATTCCTAAAGCGAAATAGAGGTTCTCACTATAACGCTCAATAACCATCTCAATGAGCTGAACAAAAGCTGCAATCACAATAATAAAGACAATAAATCTCAGGTACTCCAATTGAAATGGGACAAGGACAAATTCATACACTAACCAGTTTAAACTTGTTGTTGCTGCCATCACAAAGGTTACAGCGATACCGAGTCCTGCACTGGTCTCTAGCTCTTTAGAGACTGCTAAGAAGGAGCACATGCCCAAATAGTTTGTTAATAAAATATTACTCGTAAATATTGAGGCAAAAAAGACTGCTAAAGGAAATAGTAACTCACTCATTAGTCTCCTCCTTAATAAAGTTCTCTCGAACAATCCAAATGAAGATTGCTAACATGAAAAATCCTCCAGGAGGCATAATCATAATAGCCCAACTGGTCCACCATGAACCGAGGACTTGGTATCCCCATAACGTCCCTGTACCAAGGAGTTCTCTGAAAAAAGCAATGATTAATAAGACGTAGGCATATCCCATACCACTGGCTAATCCATCGATTAAAGAGGGCAGTGGTTTGTTCTGTAATGCAAATGCCTCAATACGACCCATAACAATACAGTTGGTAATAATGAGTCCTACATAAGGACCGAGTTGTTTCCACATCTCAGGGTAGTAGGCCTTAAGGGCAATATCGACGATGATAACGTATGTTGCAATAACTAACGTCTCTACCATCATCCTCACCCTGGAAGGGATCCAGTTTCTCAACAGTGAAATAGTCCAACTTGAAAGTGCTGTAGTGAACATCACTCCAAGGGTCATGACTAATGTGTTATCGAGTTTGTTCGTTACTGCGAGTGTGGAACAAATACCTAAGATTTGAACAAAGACTGGGTTATCTTTTCCCAGTGGAGTTAAAAAGGTTTTCTTTAAATTACTTTTCGCCATATTATAGTCCTCCCGCTAAAACGAATGCCTTTTCGATAATTGATTTAAAGGCATCGCTTGTACGAGTAGCCCCTGTAATGCTATCAATTTCTTTTGGTTGTGAAGCAGTTCCCTCTTCAACTAATTTGAATGAAGGACCCTTCTTTCCTGCAAATTGGGCAGTAAACCACGGCTCTTCAATCCGAGCACCTAAGCCTGGAGTCTCGGTTTGACTGACAATCGATACTCCCGAGAGAGTTGTTTTGTCATCTTCAAATCCTATCATCACTGTAATTGGCCCCCATAAACCAGGACCTGTTTGTTCTAAAACAAATCGGCGACCATGTTCGGGAGTGTTTACCACATACATATCACCATCTTCGGTGACATACTGATCAAATAGTTTCACTACATCAGAAGGTGTCCCATCGTGACTTATAGCTGCTGAATCTAACACACTTCGCCACACAAAAAACTGCTCGTTCTCTTTAACCTGATCATATGTGTAGAGATGAAGTGCTGCAGTAAGGATGATACAAATAATAGTGACCACTGCCATAAAGACGATAGGTTGAATTCTTTTAGCATAGAAGCTTTGAGTTTTCATACACTACCTCCTGCTTGTGAAGCAGCTTTCTTCTTTTGTTTAGAGAGCTTGAGATAGTGGTCTAATAAAGGACCAAACATGTTTGCTAATAAAATGGCAAAGGTGACCCCTTCTGCCCATGAGGAGAAAATTCTGATTAATACCACGAGCATTCCAAAAAATGCACCATAAATCCATCGTCCTAAGTCGGTTGATTGACTGGAACTGATCGGGTCGGTAATCATAAACAACGCCCCAAGTAAAAAGCTTCCGCCCAACAGTGCGTACAGTGGATCAACAGCCCCTTCTACTCCAGTAAAGTAGAAAATAGATTGGAATATCAAAAATGAGATGACAGAGCCACTTACGATTTTCCAGTTTGCTGCCTTTTTGTAGAGTATGTACGCACCACCTAAAAGAACTAATAGGGCACTCACCTCTCCAAAGCTTCCGGCAACAGGACCTAAAAAGAGTTCAAGGTATGACGAACTTTGTGTTATCAGTGGCGTTGCAGCTGAAACTGAATCGGCTTGCGATACCCAAGTGCCAAATCCTCCTGGAAAGAGCGAGAGGGCAACTTGTGGAGCCACAAAGCGACCAGTCATGGGAACACCAAAACTGATATATACAAATGCTCTTGCGGTAATGGCTGGATTAAATACATTTCTGCCAAAGCCCCCAAAGACCATTTTCCCAAAGACAATACCAAATGCCATTCCCACCGCTACCATCCAAAGCGGTAGATTTGGGGGAAGTGAAAGTGCAAATAAAAATGCTGAGACATATAACGACTCAGTCATTTTTAGATCATACTTTCGGCTCATCAGGTATTCACTTATTAAAGCCGCAGCAATAGCTACTACTAAAACAGCGATAAATCGCCACCCGAAGAAGTAGATTGCGGCTAGACCTAGTGGAGATAAAGCGAAAAGAACATTTCGCATTGCTTGTTGTTTTTGAATCTTCACTACGTTCCCTCCCTAATTCACCGTCCATTGTATCGCACTCTGCAACAGATGTACAAAGTAAATTTGAAAAGGATGTCAAAAAGGGACACTTTTATTGCTACATAAAGGGGTGTCTTAGATAGTTGAGAGATAGATGAGCTCTAATGAGAGAGCTGAGTATTCACTTGTCACTTTTCCTTTGAGAAGAAGTGGTCTTTGCTGATAGACTAAAGAGCCAAACTTTTTCCTCGGTTCGGGAAATAATACTGTCTCATATAAAGCTGTTTCATCTTCAAAAGAGATAAACTCCATTGCCTCTCCTGTTTTAGTGAGGGTGAACTTTCGGGTGATGGGCCACCCAATAAGGGTGACTGTTTTTCCAACATAAAGGTGTAAGGACCGAGCAGAGACTCTTCGTATCTTTTGTAAAAGTGGTGTATATAACATAAGTGGGTGAGCCGAGCGTAAAAAGCCCAAAGATTCAAACTCCCTCACCCTCATAAGAGGATCTTCTTTTTTTTGAACAAGAGAAGTTGATGCAGAAGATTCAACGGGAATAGGAAAGAGTGAGGCCTCTGAGTGTGTATGTTTTGTCACTAATAACGTTCTTAATTGGGACGTGCGTGGTAATGTAGGATCAAGAGAGTCACACACACCAGAGGCAACTAAAGAAGTGAAGTCGCTATGAGAGAGTGAGAGGCGCTGAGCTACCTCTTCTAATGAGTAAAAGCGTCCACCTTGTTTTCGTTCAAGTACAATGGCTTTCATCGCATCATAACTAAGGTTTTTAATGGCCATAAATCCAACGACTACCATCTTTTTATCCCCATAGTACTTAATGCCACTGATGTTGATATCTGGTCCTACGATAGATAGTCCCATCCTTCGTGCTTCACTGATATAGGCTGAAGCGTTGTAATACCCTCCTTGATTAGAGAGAACTGCTGCCATGAAATAGGCGGGGTAGTGGACTCGTAAATAGGCCGATTGAAACGAGAGCATTGCATATGATGCACTGTGAGCTTTACAAAAAGAGTACCCCTCAAAAGAGAGCATCATAGCCCAAATCTCTTGTATCACATCTTCACTTATACCGTTTTTCTTACATCCTTGGAAAAATTGTTCTTTGTAGTGTTGCAATGTCGAGTGTCTAGATTTTTTAGTGACGACTTTTCTAAGAGCATCTCCTTGAGCTTCACTAAAGGATGCTAAAGCGACAGCAACCTTACTCACATCCTCTTGGTAACACAAAATACCATACGTCTCTTGTAAGATATATTCTAGGCGGGGGTGTAACGCTTTATAGGATCCCCCTTTAAGACGACGAATGTATTCATTAATAAAAGAATTAGCAGCAGGTCTAATAATTGAAGAGTGGATGACAATGTGGTGAAAATCCCCCTTTTGAGTCTTTTTCTGTAGTTGTCTCATCGCAGGGGATTCGATATAAAAGACTCCCATAGTATCCCCTTGGGCTAGTGCTTGTTGGGTCTTACGATCTTCGATCGGATTCCAAGACTCTTCATCAAACTCAATTCCCTTTAAGCGGATGTTATGTAGTGTATCTCGAACAACAGCTAAAGAACGATTTCCAAGGAGATCAATTTTTACTAAAGAGCTCGATTCCACCCCCTCTTTTTCCCACTGTAATAGAGGATAAGCATCACGAGAGAGTTGAATAGGAGCGTAGGAGCTTACCTCTTTTGGTGTAATGACTACACCTCCACAGTGCATCGACACGGAGCGAGGAAGTCCTACAAGGCGTTGAGCGATGCTTAAGACTTTTTGGGTAAAAGGATCTTCTTTCATCTCTATAAGTTGATTTTCACTTAAAGCGTAGCAGCGGGCACACTCCTTTAAGGCACTACGACTTCGAAAGAAGTTGTGATTTGCCACCCGAGCACAATGCGAATAGCCAAAACGTTCAAACACGGCATGAAGGACATCATCACGTTCATCCCATGCAAAGTCGACATCGATATCAGGGGGATCAGTTCTATTTGGATTTAAAAATCTCTCAAAGTAGAGATTGTGTTTGATTGGATCGACATGGGTAATACAAAGGGCGTAAGAAACAATCGAAGAGGCTGCTGAGCCTCTTCCACATGTTCTACTTGCCATTGAGATAATATCATCCATGATAAGAAAGTAGGAAGAAAAACCTTTCTCTTTGATAATATTCAACTCATATTCAATACGACGTACAATTGCATCACTTAACTCTCCATACCTCTTCTCAGCCCCTTGGTAGACTCTTTTGTGTAATTCTTGCTCTACAGTTAAGGTAGTGACATCATAAGAGGGAAATACGAGTTCCTTAAAAAGAGGAAGTGAGGAACACTCGGTGCAAATCAGTTCGGTATTCTTAAGTGCCTCATCCCAGGCACTTAAGGCATATAAGTAGCGCTTTGTATCATACAGATAACTCTCAGGCGAGGTGCAATCGTCCTTTGAAAGACGTCCGACTGTTGTATTAAGAGCGATAGCTCTGAGAGCGTGATGAAGTTCATACTCATCTTTATGTAACATCGTTGAATCATCGATGGCTACTAAGGGAAGCTTAAGTGAACGAGAGGTAGAAACTGCACTGAAACAGCGTGGGGAGATTGCTCCATATAAACGAGAGACGTAGGGAGAAAGTTGTTGTAACAACAAAGATGAGAGAGTTATTACAATAAGACCAGTCGAATCTTTTTGTAGTTCACCAAGAATATCTACATCACTTGAACTATGGATGAATGAAAGGAGTGTCGTCAGGCGACTAAAGCCCTGTAGTGAAGAGGCAAAAAGAAAAAGAGATTCTTTCTCTATTACAACTTCAGAACCGACAATATAGTTCATCCCATACTCTTGAGTGATTTCTCTAATTGAGTGAAGAGCATACAAATTATGTCGATCTGTAATGCCCACAGTTGTCACTCCCTCTTTTTTTAAAAAAGAGAGAATATCTTCTATACGCCCACTACCCCACAACAGTGAGTAAGCACTTCGAATCCCTATTCTACTGAGCACGATACACCGCCGAAGCTTTAGTCATAACGTGTGATCCAAATGTACGACGAAGAGTATCAACACTTTGTTGTAATACGGGGGTGTGGCAATCAAAAAGGGAAAACTCTGGTTGATACAGCTCAAATTGTGATAGTTTCACAACAAGAGATCGAAGGCGAACTCGACGAGTTAATGCTTTGGTGAGGACTTTTTTTGCCACTAGGCAGATATCATTATCGTAATAAAGGCCATACGAGAACGATGTTGCTTCTTCAGATGAAACTCCATCAGACCAATAAAGAGTCAGTGAGATACGCCTACACATAAGACGCTCTTTTCTCATCTCAAAAGCAGCCTCTTCGGTCGCTTGTATAAGTGCTGCTTCTAAAGCTTCAAGTTCAAAAACAGGTTCAAAGAAATCGATTCGTTTATGGATATCTTTTAGTGCATGAGGGCGATTGGTGATAATACTCTCATCGATGCCTCGAGCAGCATCTCTTAGGGTAAGACCTCTTTTGCCTAAAAAGGCGACACACTCAGTATCACTAAGAGATGCGACATCCCCTATGGTGTTAAACCCTGCACCATGTAGTAGCTGTTGTGTACGAACTCCAACACCAGGGAGAAGTTGTACATCTTGAGAGTGTAAAAATGAAGCCTCCTCTCCAGGAGGAATATAGGTAAGACCATAAGGAGTCACCGCATGTGCCCCTATATGGGCAACAAGTTTGTTTGTAGCAACAGCAACTGAGAGTTCCACCTTTAAATTCTTTTCTATGGTTCTTCGAAGGTGAGACGCACTATCAATCGGAGGGCCAAATAAACGGGTAGTTCCTCTCATATCAGCATAGAGATCTCCCCCTCCGGAAGCTTGCAAGGTAGGAGTATAGTGAGAAGCATATTCAAAAAGAGCCAAATCGTAGCGATCACATGCTTGTGGATTTGGTTCCACAATAATAAGTGAGGGACATCGATGTAGTGCATGAATAACACTCATCCCACGATAGATGCCTTCACTGCGAGCAGCAAAAGAGGAAGAGAGGACAAAAGGTCTCAAAGCGTGCTTTTTTGCAATAACAAAAGCTTTGCCTACTAAAGAGGAGTCGAGTGCCTGAGCTACAGATGAGGCAAAATCTGAGATAGTAAGATAGAGCACCGAAGCATCCTTATAACTCATACTCTCCCTCTTTTTTAAGAAGTTCTCTTAACGTAAGGGCATTTTTCACCGCATAACCTTGAGGATGGTTGTTAAAATAGAGATAGAGGTCTTTTGAGAAGTCGGCTAATGAACACACCCGTTTTTTTATCGATTCGAGTTCTTTATCACTATAAAGATAGTTGTATCGTGATGCGACATCTGAGCCCCACCACGAAGAAGCATTTCTTCCATGAAGGCGGATATACGAGGTAAAAGAGGTCATCACATCCATCATAGGAAGAGCACTCTCTTGATGAGGAAGATCCAAAGAGACTAGTGTAATGTGTTGCTTTCTCAATGTCTCAATAGTTCTATTGTTGTACCACTGACTATTACGAAACTCGATGGCCAGTGGGAAAGAAGAGCACTCTGTAACAAGGTTATATAGATAGCGACGTTGATCTACGTCGTAGTGAAACGAGTGGGGAAATTGAAGTAACACAGCTCCAAGGGAGTTATGTTCAGACAAAGCAGAAACTGCGTCCATGAACAAATGAGCCGATTGTTTCCATGAGTGAGGGTCGATACTATGGGTGAGACTTTGGTGTGCTTTTAAAGAGAACAGTAATGAGGGAGCCTCTTTGTGCATCGTTAGTAGCTGCTCTTTAGTTGGCATTCGGTAATAACTAAAGTTGAGTTCTACAGTAGAAAATAGTGTAGCATAATAAGATAGAAAATCTTTTGTGTGAGTATGTGGTGGGTACACAGGTCCAACCCACTCAGTATAGCTATATCCCGATGTTCCAATAAAAATACGACTCATATGGTAGATATACTATACATATGTATAGTAATCAAGTCTCAATTACTTCTCTTTTTCGTTGTACTCTTTCACATTTCTCATCATAATAGAGACATGGCTGTGCATGTTATTCTTCTAGCAGGTGGGTCGGGAAAAAGGTTGTGGCCTTTTTCAAACGAGGTGAGGGCAAAACACTCTTTCCCCTTTTTTGATACGCCCCAAGGAGATAAAGAGTCACTTATTCAACGCTCTTATCGCCATCTTCATTCGGTGTTTCCAACATCGACACTTTTTGTTATTACATCCTTAGAACAATCCTTTGTTCTTAAACGAGATCTCCCCTCTTACGGAGAGTTAATCATTGAACCAGAAAGTAGAGACACCTATGCTGCAGTGTTGTACGCAATAGCCTCTATTGTAGAACAAAAAGGCTGTAGTGATGAGGATACAATCTTGTTTCTCCCTTCGGATGCATACGCTGATCTCTCTTTTTACGAAGCACTACAAAAGGCAGTTGCTCTTTCTAAAAAGAGGGTAAGTTCAATTGTTACGGTGGGGGTAAAGCCAACCTACGAAGCAACTCAATACGGATATATCCAACCAGAAAATAGGTTTTTCACCTACTTATCAGTTGCCTCTTTTATCGAGAAACCAGATAAAGCCAAAGCACACACCCTCATTGATCGAGGAGCACTATGGAATACTGGAGTTGCCGCTTTTTCGTGTGAATATGCCCTCTCTTTATTGGAGAAAGAGTTTAATACAACTTCATTTGAGATGATAAAGAAGCAGTACAATTCAATAAACCGAACAAGTTTTGATTATGCTGTGATGGAAAAAGAGCCTTCAATTGCCGTTGTAGATTATGAAGGGGAGTGGTCTGATGTCGGTTCGTGGGATACTCTTTCAAAGCATATACCACACGATATCGGATCTACCTACAAAGTTGAGGCTACTAACACACAACTATTTAATGAACTCGATGTACCTCTTGTTGCAATCGGTACAAAGAATATCAGCGTTGCTGCAAGTGTCGATGGAATCTTAGTGATTGATCACGATCATGCCGATTTGGTAAAAGAGGTAGCAGATCGCCTTCAAAGCACAACGAAGGTCACTGAGTATGAGGGGGGAAGTGCTCTTCGTATCCACAAAGATGAGACAAGTGAAACTTTTGTTATTTCTCTTTATCCTCATAAGACAATATCCTTAGAATACAAAAAGAACTCTACTCTTACGCTGAGTTGTATCTCAGGAGAGGGAAGTGTTGAACACAATGGCAAAACACAGCCACTACTTTCAGGACAAACTCTGGTTTTTGAGAAAGAGAGTACAGTTGTCTTACAATCATCCCTTGGGATGAGGCTTATAAAAACCATTATATCTCCTTTTCGAGACCTGTAGATACAATTTCTAAACTGCATATAGATAAGGAATTCGAAAAAGAAGGGAACTAATTAATACTTATATCGATATGATGAGAGAAGTAGCGATATAAGACTGTTTTTGATAGATAACAGAAGCCTATAGTAAGAACTTGGTATGTGTTAACCAGAAAGAATCTAAAATTGTTTAGAATTCTGAAAAATTTTATAGCTTACGCTAAAGGTTATATATGCAAAAACATATTAATGAATCTTGTGTGTATGTGGGCAGTGTGTACAAAGGGAAGTAGGAAATGAATATTGCAGGGAAAGTGATTAATTCTTATTTATTTGAAGAAGCTCTAGGTAGTGGGAGTTTTGGATCAGTATATCGAGCTTCAAAGGATGGGTGTCTCTATGCGGCAAAAGTTCTTGCTGAGACATACATTCTTGAAGAATTTAAGAATGAAGAAAATAGAATCACAAGAGAAATAGCAGCTCTGAAAACTGTTAGAGGAAAAAATCTCATAAGATATCATGATGATTTCTTCTTCGAGAACGAATTTGGTATTAATGAGTATGTTATAGTAATGGAATATTTTTCGGGTGAAACTTTAAGAAATTATCTTAAAAAGGATGCCGAATTAGATGTCTTAATTGAAATATTTATTAAGATACTAGAGGGCGTTAAAGAATTACATAATCTAAGTATAGACGGTAATGGAATAATCCATAGAGACTTGAAGCCAGAAAATATTATGATAGATTCGAATCAAAATATCAAAATAATAGATTACGGCTTAAGTAAGATTATTGATTTTTCCTCTATTACATCTACGGGAACACATATTGGCTCACCTTTGTATATGTCGCCCGAGCAATTAAAAGATAGTAAGCATATTGACTATAGGTCAGATATATATGCTCTTGGAATTATTCTTTACGAGATGCTCACCAAGAATGTTCCATATGATGCAGCTACTTTACCAGAATTGATGCTAAAAATATTAAATGATCCAATCACACCCCCTAAACAGTATAATGAAAATATAAGCGATAAACTGGAACGGATTGTTTTTAAGGCAACGTCTAAAGAGATGTTTTCAAGATACCAAACGGTAGATGAATTCCTCAACTCCTTTAAGCAAGAGGATATACAGGATGAGCTTATCACGTTGGGAAAGTATTATGCATGGATTTACAAAGAGAAAGATGTGACCTTACAGTTTCAGAGAGAAAATAATTCTGATGTTATTTACCCAATTCATGTGAAGAACTGGATGAAAGGTTTGCATAACTATTTTAGTGATAGTGACTTTAAGAATGTTATTATTGACCCCTCAACCCAAAGACTATCATATGTAGCATTTGGAGCTACTAAAGGACTAGTTGAATTGCCATATGCTCCATCAAAAGGTGTTATCTCATTGGCATATTTGCAAAACCCCAAGAATCGAGAGGATTATATATTAAAATGGTACGACACTGTTTCTCGTGGGCAAAAACTCATTTTACCATATCACTATATTAGCAACACAGATTATGCGGTCGATAAGGTTGACGATTGGATAAAGATGAATATTCAGCTGATTAATGAAAGTGTTAAAGTGGTTGATAGTGCAAAAGAAAAATATGCAATGATCTCAATTAACTTAAATCACATGGTCTTTGAATCCTCTAAGATTCTGTCATACTTTATTCATGCGAACGTTGATGGTTTTATAGTTCAAATATCAGACATGAAACAGTTGAATGAACAATCTTTAAGTAGCTACATAGACTTCATGGTTAACTTACAGAAGTACTCAAATAAACCTGTTATAGGATTAAAGGTTCCCATTTCTTTAGGACTTGCATTAATTGCAAAAGGAATACATGGGTTTTCACTAGGCCTTGCTGGCATAGATTATTTTGATGAAGAATATATTAAAGAAGAGAAGGATGCTTTTAATTTATTTTCAAGGTATTATTTTCCTCAGGTGTTATCCTTTTTGTCGTATCCTAAGAAAGATACTTTTGTGTTTAATCAAATTTATAATTATTTTAAGGGATGTGATTGTATATGGTGTACAGGCAAAGAAGCGATTGAGATTGGACTGGGAGAAAAAAATATTCAATTGCATCATTGGCAGATGATGATTGAAGAAGTTGAGAAATTAAATAAATATCAAATATCTGAACGTCGTGATTATTTAATAGAACGTCTTGATACAGCAATTTCTACGTTTGAAGAGATACCAAAGAAAATATTGAGTAGCCAAAAGGGCAATAATTACTATAAATTATTAAAAAACCTGAAAAAGGTGCTATGAACATGTAGTGGAGGCCGTTAGGATGTTTGCTAGTGAGAAAGCAATGGTAGATAAGCTAGTAAGAGACCTGCAGGAAAAATATGATACTCAATATATTGTCCGGGAACTAAGAAGTGGCAACAATATTGCGGATGTTGTTTATGCCACTGATTTGAATCGAGATACTGTTATCTTTGATGAATATGTTAATGCATATTACTATGTCACTGGTATCTACAATAAAAAGAGCGTAGCAATTAATGAAATTGAAACACCTAATGCTACAATTGATAAAAAATTTCTCAACTTTCTTCATGAATTGGAAGAAATGGGATACATTAACATTAATGGAAATTATATAACATCAATAAAAAAAGTTGATGCAATAACTAAGAGTTTTATCGCCGTGGAGGCGAAGCTTTTTGATTGGAAAGCAGGATTAGAACAAGCAACTAGATATAAGAAATATGCCAACGAAGTATATGTTGCATTAAGTTCAGATTACATCGACAAAGTGGATAAAAGTTTGTTAAGAGAGATGAATATAGGATTGATGAGTGTGTCACAAGGAGGACTTAGAGTGCTGGTAAAAGCAAAGTCCAAAAGGGTCAAAGATCTAGATATTCAATACTATATAGCCGATAGGTTTCTGAAGCAATTAGATGTAGCAAAAAATAATTCTCGCAGATAGACCGCATCAGCTTGTAGAAGTTTTAGGCTTTTAACACTAAATTATAGATAAGCTACATCGTTATTTAAATCCTTCTTTGACCAGATGAAGTGAGAAGAACTAAAGAGAGTTGCGGTTTTCGTATCGAAAGGGATAAAACTGATTCACACATGTACTATGAAAGAGTGAGTATTTTTTTTGACTTGAACTAGGGAGACTATTATAATAGAGGTGCCTTTCTAAGGAGGTGCACATATGATTAAACGTGCTATTGTCGCCACCGATTTGTCTGAAGCTTCAAATGTGATGGTGAAGAACCTTGGGTTTCTAAGCGACTTTGGAATTAAAGAGTTGTTACTTCTTCAGTGCCCCGATTATCAAGAGGTTGCTAGCGAAATCTACCCATTTGTCGCTCACGTACAAACCGATACCATTAAAGATCAACAAGCTAAATTGGAAGCTTTAGGCTTTATTGTAGAGTCTCGCATCTCTCCAGGAAATGCCCAAAAAGAGATTACTCGCATTGCTGAAGAGGAGTCTTTTCCTTTAGTCATTGTTGGTTCACGAGGAAGAAGTCTTATCGGAGGGGCATTCTTAGGTGGAGTTGCCCACGAGGTGATGCTTCGAACAACAAAACCGCTACTCATTGTCCGGCTCTCGGTCGATGAGAATAAAGAACTTGCTGTTGCTGGCATATCTGAAGAGGGAGTTGCCTCTCATATCTTATATGCTACTGATTTCTCTAAAGGATCAGAGCACGCATTTCACTACCTTCAAGAAATTGTCGATCTTGAGCATGTTAAAAAAGTGACACTCTTTCATGTTCAAGACAAAAGTAGGATTGAACCACATTTAGTTGATCGACTTGATGAGTTCAATAAAACAGACAAAGATCGTCTTCATGAATTAGCTCAACGTTTAGAGGGGAGTCCTTCTGTTGAAATTGAGACAAAACTCGTGTATGGAACTCCTGCCACAGAGATTATAAAAGAGTTAGAAGTAAGTGGAGCAACATTTCTTATTATGGCAAAACAGGGACGAGGCTTCTTTAAAGAACTCTTTGTGGGAAGTGTGAGCCACTACGTATCTCGACGGGCACAAATCCCTATTTTGATGATTCCAGTCACTTCAGAAGAGGCGTGATAGAAGAAAAAAGCAGCTCAAAAGAGCTGCTTTTATAGCGTTAGATAGTGTTACGAGTACAACATATTTCGAAGTACACAATGTAAGATTCCACCATGTTTGTAGTAAGATACTTCAATAGGAGAATCTAAACGACAAAGAACTTCAAAGGTTGTCTCTTTATCACCATGGGCATGGACTGTGAGTTTCATCTTTGGCATTATAACTTTTGGCAATTCAATACTAAAAGTCTCTTCTCCCGATAGTCCAAGTGAATCATACGACTCGCCTTCTAAGAAGGTGAGTGGTAATACTCCCATCCCAACTAAGTTGCTACGGTGGATTCGCTCAAAACTCTCAGCAATAACAGCCTTAATGCCTAACAAGGTTGCACCTTTAGCTGCCCAGTCTCGAGAAGAGCCTGTCCCATATTCTCGTTTTGCTAACACAATAAGATCACGATTCTCTTGTTTGTACGCCATTGCGGCATCATAGACAAACATCAACTCCCCTTGAGGTAGTTTTTTAGTGTAACCACCCTCTTTAGGAGCAGAGAGACGTTGCTTAATACGAGTATTAGCAAATGTTCCTCTCATCATTACCTCATGGTGGCCTCTTCTACTTCCGTATGAGTTAAATGCAACTTCACTCACTCCTCGAGAACTTAAATATTGACCAGCGGGGTAAGAGGGGTCAATTGATCCAGCAGGACTGATATGGTCTGTTGTAACGGTATCTCCCATCACAAGTAGTGGATAGGCATCTTTAATCGAGCTTAGTGGAGGTAAAGCAGCACTAAAGTTGTCAAAGAGGGGAGTTTTTGCAATGTAGGTTGAATTCTCATCCCATGCATAAGTCTCTCCAGTGGGTGCATACAGCTCTTCCCATTGTGCATCCCCTTTAAAGATATGGGCATACTTTTCTACAAACGAAGAACGAGTCACATTATCTTTTATGATATCTAAAGTGGTATCGATTTGTGGCCATATATCTTTTAAATAGACCGCTTTGTTTTGTTGGTCATAGCCTAAAGGCTCTTTTGTTAAATCGATATCGACTCGTCCAGCTAAAGCATATGCTACAACCAATGGAGGACTCATTAAAAAGGAAGCTTTCACATTTTTATGAATCCGCCCCTCAAAGTTCCTATTTCCCGAGAGAACTGAAGCCAAGGTGAGATCATTCTCACTTTGAGCTTTCTCAATTTCGGGGTGAAGTGGTCCACTATTACCAATACATGTCGTACAACCAAAAGCAACAATGTTAAACCCTAAAGTCTCTAGTGACTCAAGTAAGCCCGATTGTGTTAAGTAATCGGTTACTACTTGTGAACCTGGAGCTAATGAAGTCTTTACCCATGGAGCTACTTTTAATCCCTTTTCGACTGCTTTTTGTGCAAGTTGTCCTGCAGCAATCATTACCGATGGGTTACTAGTATTAGTACAACTGGTAATTGCAGCAATGGCAACCATCCCATCTTGAAGATCTATGTTTTGATCATCAAGCTCGATAGCTACGCTCCGTTTTTTACCAATATCAGTGGCCTCTAAAATCTTTTTAGGTGCTCCATCTAAACTAATGAGATCTTGTGGGCGGGAAGGACCAGCAATGCTTGGAACAATTGTGGCTAAATCGACTTCTAAAATCTCGTCGTATACAGAGCTAATATCTGGGTTATGAAAAAGAGCATTTGCTTTACAGTATGCTTCACTTCGCTCAGCTTGCTCATCTCGTCCTGTCAGTCTTAAGTACTCAATAGTCCGTTCATCAACTGGGAAAAAGCCCATGGTTGCACCATACTCAGGACTCATATTTGCAATAGTAGCTCGATCTGGGATAGGGAGAGAGTGTAAACCAGGACCAAAGTATTCGACAAAACTACCAACAACGCCCAAGGCTCTAAGTTTATTAGTAAGAGTGAGAACTAAGTCGGTAGCGGTACACAGAGGATCCATCTTTCCACTTAAACGTACTCCAACAACCTTTGGAATTGGCATGAAATAGGGTTGGCCGAGCATCACTGCTTCAGCTTCAATTCCTCCAACTCCCCAACCCATGACACCAAGACCATTAATCATCGGGGTGTGACTGTCGGTTCCAACTAATGAATCTGGATAGAGAAAACCCTCTTCACTACGGATACACTCAGCGAGGTGTTCTAAGTTCACTTGGTGACAAATCCCCGAGTTTGGGGGAACGATGCGTAAGTTTGAAAACGACTTTTGAGCCCACTTTAAAAAACTGTAGCGTTCGTGGTTTCGCTCATACTCCATCTTTACGTTAAACGAAAGGCTACTTGGCTCTCCGTAACTATCGATTTGGACCGAGTGATCTACAACGATATCGACAGGGACATGAGGATTTATCATCTTAGGGTCTTGATTGACTGCCAATACAGCATCTCGAAGAGCTGCTAAATCGACGATAGCAGGAACCCCAGTAAAGTCTTGCATCAATACTCGAGCGGGGTGAAAAGGAACTTCACTCGGTTTTTCAACAGTGTTGGTACGATCTACAACAGCTTGTAATGTTGTATCATCGATCTCCATCTTACTTTGATACCGTAATAGGTTCTCTAATAAGACTCTCAGCGAATAAGGCATCGCTTCAATCTTTGATCCAGCGAAACGAGTAATATCATAATAGCGGTAAGTGTTATTACCAATAGTTAGTGTCTGTGTCACTTCAGGCCTCCTATGCGAGCGAGTATATCATGTTATTCAACTTTAATCGTTATCTCAGAGAGCTTTTCATAGCAAGTGATGTAATAGGGAGATCAAGGTTCAATGAGAGCTTAACTTCCACTTGTTCACTAGCCACATGATACTTGAGTTCAACAAATGGCCTAAATCTGAGTGAAGAGCCAATTGCATACTCAATTTCACCTTTTACACCAATGATGGTGTCTTCTCCCCAGCTATGTACATTGTCACTGATCGAGAAATCTTTTTTTACAGAAAATGAGAGTCCTGAACCCACAATTCCACCATACACCACAGGAATATCATACACCCCAAGTGGAATGTGATACGAAGCTTTGAGTTCAACAATAAGATCTTCTCTCTCTACAACATAAGAAGGTGAGAGCATAAGAGGTGTTATATCCCATGTAGTTTCAAGTGAAACAACATGGTGACTTCTACCAAGCGGGAGTTGTCCGTTCAGATGAAAGGTAGGGTAGAAAAGTAAGAGTTCATTATCAGGATATAGAGAAAGTTTTGGCTCTATAAAGAACCCAAATTGAGATCTTCCAAAATAATCTTTTGGACCATAGCTGGTAAATAATGAATATCCACCTCGAGCTACAATACCAAAGCCGACATCTTGTTGATCTATAAACACACCAATTAAAGCAGCTATAGAGATTGATTGGGTATAAGTCGGTTGAGAGTCGACCCACGCAAAGGCGTGACTTTGTAATGTGAAACTTTGGTGATACGCATCGGCTTGTATGGTAAACCTAGTTGTAAAAGGACCATAAGAGTTAATGTATTGAACGTCAGTGGTAAGAGTGTTCTTTGTAAAGTTGTATCCACCAGAGATTAATAAAGAGTGACGACCTAATAAGCTACTTAAAAAGGTAGTAGCTCCAATGGTAGATAAAAGATCTTCTCCTTCATACACAGGAAGCCAAAAGTTAAATCGAGGCCAATCTATATAGTTAGACTCTTCTATTTCACTTGAAAAAGAGAGGTAAGCCTCTTTGTAAGAAGGTGGAGAGATATCAATGTTGGTATATGAGAGTGATGTTAAAGGTGTTTCATACAACGTCCATCCACCTGGTGCGTAGGTT
Source organism: Sphaerochaetaceae bacterium (assembly GCA_041655255.1). Classification (GTDB taxonomy): domain Bacteria; phylum Spirochaetota; class Spirochaetia; order Sphaerochaetales; family Sphaerochaetaceae; genus JBBAFS01. The sequence continues at coordinate 1,797 of JBBAFS010000005.1, read as the reverse complement.
GAGTAGATGAGTTCATCGTTGTGTATTACTCCCCCAGCTACTCCTTGATCATCACTAAAGACCTTATAGACAACTTTTGTTGTGAGATCCGCTATATATAAAGCGAGAGGTCCATCAAAATCGGCACTAAAGAGGATACGGTTGTTATCAATAAAGCGGGGAGAGTGTAATTCAACTTCGGTAGGATCCCATAGGTGATACCACTCACCTAAAGATGGGATGATCGTTAATGTGGAATTTCCCTCTTGCTCTTCAATCACCACAATAGATAGTCCATCACTACTGAAATTAGGTTCGTACACCATAGCGTTCTTTGGAGCATAGATAGTGTGTATCGCACCTGTTTTTTGTGAGACCTCAACAAGGCGATACGCCCCATCATTATGTTCAATAGCTACCAGGTGTTCATTATCTCTACTTATAGAGGGATGATATAACCTCTTTTGAGAAGTGAGAGATGTGTATGATTGGGTTTGAATATCATAACGATACAGATCAGAATACCCAACTAAGACTGAATCAAAGGAACTAGGATGAGCATAATCATTCCACATGTGGGTGAAATAGAGTGACTTTCCATCATAAGAGGGAGTCCCATTTAATTCACCAAGTGAAAAGAGGCTCTTTGTGATGGGATACGCACCACTATCGTCGTACTTAAGTGCATGATTTCCCCTATCAAGTGTGGAAGCAATTCCAATGAGACCTTGTTGTGTCGGATAAGGAAGATAGTAATTTCCTATAGTTAAGGGAGAGAAACTCTTTTTATCGATAGACTCAGGTGGATGTTGGAGTGTCAGGGACCTAAGAGCTTGGTGAAATACCTCATTGGAGGAAAGACCTACTACTTTTTTTGTATGAGGGCTTAATCCAAAAAAAGGCCACCAGGTAAATCGTTTGTTTATCTGTTGAAAAGCAGACTCTCCATAGGTGTTGATTAGATAATCAATCATTAAAAACCCAGTTTGGTATGCTCGTGATGAAGGGGGATAGGCACTGTGGTACATCCCTTGAGAGAGTTTCCACATCTCATTGTGTGCAACTAGAGATGTATAGGGGAGAGAGAAAAGTTGAGAAAAGCCTCTTCCTCCTTCAGCTAGGTGAGATTCACTGTAGGTAGATAGCCCTTCAATCCACCACAGTGGCATAAGACCACTATTAAGGGAGAGAAGCTCTTTACCAAATAAAGGAGATAGTATCGAGGCTAAGCCAGTTGGATGTGTAAGATGGACGTAGTGGGTCAATTCGTGGGTAAAGACACTTTTGAGCCAGCTCGGAGAGCGGGAGCCTAAAAATCGCTGGTGAGGGGATGTAAGAAATAAGACAATCTTAGAAGGGAGAGGTGAGAAATACCCATTAGCAAAAGGGGGTCTACTTGTTAAGATAACAGGAATTTTTTCACGAGGAGTATGGCCAACTAGGTGTGCGACCTCTTTGAGTGTCTCATCGGCATACGTACTTAATTCATAGGCATACAGTTGATCTTGTGGTTCGTAAATGAGAGTGAAGTGATCAGTGTGAAGTTGCTTAAATCCACTATACGATTGGGGTGTATCAGCTGAGTATAAACATGTTACACTGATGAGCATTAAGAATGTGAACTGCATGAGTCGTCTCATGCGTCTAAGATACAGCGGGCTTGATGATAAAACAATGATGAAGAGAGAAAGGACCCTTATTTCAAAAAAGATTGCTCTTGAACAAGATGTGGTTGAGACGATGATACGTCTTTATTGCTCTCGCAATCACTCTGTTAATGCTCTGTGCGAGCAGTGTTGTGACCTACTTAGCTATGCT
>JBBAFS010000004.1:0-52324 GCA_041655255.1 Sphaerochaetaceae bacterium | reverse complement strand
ATCTCCTTCAAAGCCATCCCACTTTGGCCCACCTAAAGCACCAAGTAAGATCGCTTCACTCTCTTCACACCCTAATAAGGTCGATTCAGGTAGTGGTGTACCAACAGTATCAATTGCTTTACCACCGGCAAGGTAGACTGAGTAATCAAACTTATGGAAATAGCGCTCCCCTACTGCCATCATCACTTTTACTGCTTCGTTAATGATATCAGGTCCGATTCCATCTCCTGGGATCAGGGCAACTTTCATTCTCATACACTGCCCTCCTCTTTGAGATACCCAATAAGACCTTCACTGGCGATCATCTTTTGAATAAATGGGGGAAAGCTTTGAGCAGACCATGTTTTGTTTGTCGATTCATTGGTGATTGTCCCACTTGAAAAGTCGACACTCACCGTATCTCCTGCTTTAATACCATCAACAGCTTCAGGACACTCTAAAATAGGGAGTCCAATATTAATAGCGTTTCGGTAGAAAATACGGGCAAAGGAGGATGCAATGACACACTCAATGCCACTTGTTTTAATGGCCAATGGGGCGTGTTCACGAGAAGAACCACAACCGAAGTTCTCACCAGCGACCATGATGTCACCTTGTTTCACATTACGTGCAAAATCGGCGTCGATATCGATCATACAATACGAGGCAAGTTCTTTTGCATCTGTTGTATTTAAATAACGAGCTGGGATAATAACATCGGTATCTACATTATCAAAATAGCGAAATACTACACCTTGAGCTTTCATTTAGTTCTCCTTTATCTCTTGGGGATTTGTGATATATCCAGTAATGGCACTCGCTGCTGCTACAGCGGGACTGGCAAGGTAGACTTCACTACCTGGATGTCCCATTCGACCCACAAAGTTTCTATTTGTGGTAGCAACTGCCTTCTCACCATCAGCTAGTACTCCCATATGTCCCCCTAAGCAAGGACCACATGTTGGGGTACTAACTGCAACTCCTGCTTCAACAAATATCTCCAGTAGTCCCTCTCTCATCGCTTGAAGGTAGATTTTTTGTGTAGCAGGAAATACGAGGGCACGAACATCAGAGTGAACTGTATGCCCTTTAAGAATCTCGGCAGCAGCACGAAGATCACTAATTCGTCCATTAGTACAAGAACCAATGACCACTTGGTCGACTTTGATGTTACCCACTTCATCAATGGTACGGGTGTTATCTGGAAGGTGTGGAAATGCAACAGTACTTTTAATAGTCGATAAATCGACATGGTACGTTTTTTCATACACAGCATCGCTATCTGCTTGGTAGATGACTGGCTCTCCTTTGTGGTGCTCTTTAAGGTACTCTAAGGCGATCTCATCGACTTCGAAAATACCGTTTTTAGCTCCAGCTTCAATGGCCATATTACAGATGGTGAATCGATCATCAATATTGAGATTCTTTACTCCACTACCGGTGAATTCCATCGATTTGTAAAGAGCCCCATCGACTCCAATCATCCCAATGATATGTAAGATCACATCTTTACCTGAGACAAACTTATTGAGTTTTCCTGTGAGGTTAAATTTGATAGCAGAGGGGACTTTGAACCATGCTTTTCCTGTTGCCATCCCCGCAGCCATGTCGGTACTTCCCACCCCTGTGGAAAATGCCCCTAAAGCACCATAGGTACAGGTGTGGCTATCTGCTCCGATAATTACATCTCCTGCGTTGACTAATCCTTGTTCGGGTAATAACGCATGCTCAATTCCCATTTGTCCAATTTCAAAGTAGTGTTCAATCTTTTTATCTTTAGCAAAGAGTCTCATCGCCTTACACTGCTGAGCAGCTTTAATATCTTTATTGGGGGTAAAGTGATCGGGAACTAACGCAATCTTTGATCTATCAAAGACTTTATCGGTCCCTAATTTTGCAAACTCATTAATCGCCACTGGGGTGGTAATGTCATTGCCTAACACCAAATCTAAATCGGTCATAATTAACTGACCGCTTTGAACGCTCTCCAATTGAGCGTGCTTGGCCAATATTTTTTGTGACATTGTCATACTCATACGGTAAAACTCCTTCTTATCGGATCTGAGGGGGTTCAATCCCCTCTTTCATTAATTTGTATTCAATTGAATCGACTAAAGCTATCCACGAGGCTTCGATAATATCTGTGGAAACTCCAACTGTGGACCATGTGTGCTCTCCATCGGTAGTCTCAATGAGAACTCGTACCTTGGCAGCTGATGCTTGAAGTGAATCTAACACTCGCACTTTATAATCAGTTAAGTAGATGGTAGAGACAATAGGATAAAACTCTTCAAGGACTTTTCTGAGCGCTTTATCTAATGCGTGAACAGGTCCATCTCCCTCAGCTGCAGTGATAGCAGTATCGCCATTGACCGAGACTTTAATTAAGGCAGTGTGCCTCATATCGGGGTTTCCAGGAAAGGGAAGTTCGCCCAATGTTTTATAATGATCTAACACAAAATAGGGGGAGTATTTGCCAACATGTTTTGCAATGACTAATTCGAACGAGCTCTCAGCTCCCTCAAATTGGTATCCATCCATCTCTAAGTTCTTTAACGCATCGATGATGTTGATCGTTACTTGATCATCTTTGTCGACTGATGGGGCATACTTTTGAATTCGCTTTAAGATGGTAGCTCTTCCTGCTACTTCACTCATTAACAAGCGTCTCTCATTACCAACTTCTTCAGGGTCGATGTGTTCAAACGATTTTGAGTTTTTAGCAATACCATCAATATGCATTCCCCCTTTATGGGTGAAAGCACTACGCCCGATATATGGTGTGCCATGGGCAATTGAGACATTTGCTACTTCGGCGACAAAGTGAGAAATTTGATACAAGCGAGCTAAGTTCTCAGGTGCAATCACATCAAAACCCATCTTCAGTTGAAGAGTAGGAACAATGGTAGCTAAATTCGCATTTCCACATCGCTCTCCAAAGCCAATGAGAGTTCCTTGAACTTGGCGCACCCCTTGTTCCACAGCAATGATTGAATTGGCATCGGCTAAGGAGGAGTCGTTATGGGCATGAATGCCCATCACCACTGATGGGTGAGTGTTGTGAATATGTTTTACCGCTACTTCGGTAGCCTCTTTCACTAATGAGGGGATACACCCACCTCGTGTTTCACACAAGGCAATAGAAGAAGCCCCTGCTTCAGCTGCTACTTTAATAGTCTCTAAAGCATATTCAGGATTATCGATATACCCATCATAAAAGTGTTCAGCGTCATAGATCACCTCTTTTCCTTTCTCAACGAAAAAGGCAATGGTGTCATAAATCATCTTTAAGTTCTCTTCTAACGTTGTACGTAAGATCTCTGTTGCTTGAAAGTCCCAACTCTTCCCAAAGATCGATATAGCATCTGTTTCAGCTGTGAGAAGAGATTGGACATTAGCATCATCTTTTACATCAATATCTCGTCGTCGAGTCGAACCGAAGGCGACTAATTTCACTGTTTTTAAATCCAGCTTTTTCACCTGTTGAAAGAATTCTAAATCTTTTGGATTCGATCCAGGGTTTCCCGCTTCAACGTAGTGAACTCCTAAATCATCCAAAGCTTCAACAATTTTGAGTTTATCTGCAACGGAGAAAGAGATCCCTTCAGCTTGTGCTCCATCTCGTAGTGTCGAATCAAATAGATATACCTGCTTGTTAGAGACTCCCATATACACGCTCCTTTGTAACATCCTCTTTAACAGTTCCAGTAACTTTCATATCCCGTAATCGTGCCTCGTGAGGCAACTGTCCGTAATCTTCTATATCACGCTTAGACTCTGCTTGTTCAACCATTCGGTTCACAGCAGATAATAATGAAAGCATCGAGGCTTCAATGACGTCGGTACTCACCCCTCTTCCTCGATACACACCGTGTGCATCACTGATTTTCACCAATACTTCTCCTAAGGCGTCTCGGTGTTCAGTAACAGCCTTCAGTTGATAATCCTCTAACACAAATGAGTAGGTAATAATCTTCTCAACAGCTTTAAAACAGGCGTAGACGGGACCAGTGGCCATCTCAACAGCCTGCATCTTTTTCCCATCTCGACTGAGAGTGACACACGCTGTAGCGGTCATATTATTTCCACTATTTACCACAAAGTTTTCCAACTCATAAATAGAGGGAGCTACGTGAGTACCACTTTCCATCAAGGCGATAAGATCACGATCGGTGATCTCTTTTTTCTTATCAGCTACATGTTTAAAGTCGCTAAAGAGTTTATTAGTCATCTCTTCGTTGAGGGTGTATCCTAACTCTTCCATCCTTTGGACAAAAGCATGACGACCCGAGTGTTTTCCTAACACCATGGTGGTCTTTTTTAATCCAATCGATTCAGGTGTCATAATTTCATACGTTTGTGCATGAGCCATCATTCCGTGTTGGTGAATACCCGATTCATGGGCAAAAGCATTTGCCCCCACGATTGCTTTAGAGGGGTTAATGGCCACCCCGGTGATCGAAGAGAGGAGACGACTGGTTTTATATAACTCTTCGGTTTTAATATTATGAGTGACATCAAACAGGTCGTTTCGGGTTCGTAGGGCCATCACGATTTCTTCTACTGCAGCATTTCCAGCTCTCTCACCAATACCACATACAGTACACTCAGCTTGGCGTGCTCCCGCTTTGATTCCCGCTAAGGTATTAGCAACTCCAAGGCCAAGGTCGTTATGACAATGAACTGAGATAATAGCCTTATCGATATTAGGGACGTTGTTCATCAGATAAGAGATTAACTGACCAAACTCATCGGGGGTGGAGTATCCTACGGTGTCGGGAATATTAATAATGGTAGCTCCAGCATCGATGACCCCTTCAACTAAGCGACATAAAAAATCTTTGTCACTACGAGTTGCATCTTCGGGGGAGAACTCCACCTCAGGACAGATTGAACGGGCATATTTCACCATCTGTGTTGCTTGGTCAAACGCTTGGTTGCGACTCATCTTCAATTTATACTCTAAGTGGAGATCACTTGAAGCTAAGAAGGTGTGTATGCGTGGCTTTTTAGCCTCTTTCACCGCATCCCAAGCATAATCGATATCTTTTTTAAGCGCTCGAGAGAGGGAAGCCACTGTGGCTTTTTGTACTTGAGCACTGATTGCTTGCACCGAGGTAAAATCACCAGGTGAGGCAATAGCAAACCCAGCCTCAATAACATCGACTCCAAGTTCCTCTAGCTGAGATGCAAAGCGTAGTTTCTCTTCTAGGTTCATGCTGTACCCAGGGGCTTGTTCGCCATCTCGTAATGTTGTGTCGAATATTGAAATATGTGTTGCCATTGCTCTCCTCCTTATGTGATGGTGTTATTTATTTTTTCAACCAGCTCATCAATGATCGTAATTTCTTTCCAGTTGTCTCTAACAGGGACTCACTCTCCATTCTCCTTTTTGCATTAAAGAAGGGGCGTTTCACTTGGTTTTCTAAAAGCCAATTGCGGGCAAAAGTCCCATCTTGAATCTCACTGAGAACTTGTTTCATCTCTTTTTTAGTCTCATCGGTAATAATTCTATGTCCACTTACGTAATCACCATATTCAGCGGTATCACTGATTGAGTAACGCATGTACGCTAGTCCCCCTTGGTTAATCAGATCAACAATTAACTTCAGTTCATGGGCAACTTCGAAATAGGCGATCTCAGGTTGGTACCCTGCTTCTACCAGAGTCTCAAAGCCAGCTTGAATAAGGGCACTAACTCCACCACATAAGACAGTTTGCTCCCCAAAGAGATCTGTTTCAGTCTCCTCTTTAAAAGTGGTTTCAAAAATTCCTGCTCGACCCGCTCCAAGTCCAGAAGCGTAAGCTTTAGCTACCTCTTTGGAATCTCCACTGGGATCTTGGTAGATTGCAATGAGAGAAGGGACTCCCTTCCCTTCTTGAAATTGGGATCGGACGGTATGACCAGGTCCTTTAGGAGCGATCATAATCACATTTACATCTGCTGGAGGGGTAATTTGACCGTAGTGGATATTAAATCCATGAGCAAAGGCGAGGTATTTTCCTTTGGTTAAGCCAGGGGCGATACTTTCGCTATACAAAGCAGCTTGCTTTTCATCATTGACGAGCATCATAATCACATCGGATTGTTTTGCTGCATCTTTAGCTGTCATCACTTTGAGTCCTGCCTCTTCGGCAATGCTCCATGAGGGACTTCCCTCGTACAACCCAACGGTGACATCAATGCCACTTTCAAAGAGGTTCAATGCGTGGGCATGACCTTGGCTTCCGTAACCGATAATAGCTACCTTCTTCTCTTGTAGAACCGACATGTTTACATCTTTGTCGTAATACATTGTGCTCATTTCTTATTCTCCTTTCCATGGTTAATCATAGCTTGACTACCCCGTTCCATTGCTGTCATTCCCGTGCGGGCTAATTCAATAATCCCGTGGGGTTGCAACAAGTGTAAGAACGAGGCGATTTTATCCATATTGCCTGTCAACTGCATCGTTACTGCCGACTCAGAGACATCCATAATCTTGGCTTTAAACATTTCAGATAATTCAACAACAGCTGCTCGGCTCGTCTCGGTGGTAGAGACTTTTACAAAGACTAACTCGGCTTGAATTGAGCCTTGGAGTGTAAGGGTAGCAACCGATAACACATCATAGAGTTTGGCGACCTGTTTTTCTATTTGTTCGACGATGTGTCGATCACCAGTAACAACGATGGTGATACGACTGATAGCAGGATTTTCAGTTTCTCCAACTGAGAGACTGTCGATGTTATAGCCACGACGGCTAAACAATCCTACAACTCGGGAGAGGACTCCCGGGTGGTTGTTTACTAAGATACCTAATGTGTAACGCTCCATGTATCAAACTCCTTTTTCAGTGTGCTGTAGGTAACTATTACAGTTACGCTTAATATTGTGAGGTTACACCGACTCACCGTGGTAGAGTTCTCCCACGGTTGCACCATTAGTCGGCTTACCGTGGTCTAGAGAATAATTAGGATTACTAGAATAATAATTGCGACAAGGGAGAATTTGGACACAAAGAGATCATGGTTGATTGGATAATGAGCAACTGAAGATTGTCTCTTTGCCAGACGCATACTGCACCTCACCTTGTAGTATATCTGTTGTTGTATACACCAATGGGAAGAATGTCAACACGAAAACCCACTTTCGCTTATATTTATGCATCAATTATACATTTTAGTGGTTTTTTATTCGTTTGTGTGCTCTTCAACAAACTCGCTGAGCTTCTCCATTGTGTGGTTACTTAAAATATGTTCCATCCGACATGCATCAGCTTCGGCAGTCTCAGAATCGATCCCTAATACCTTCTCTAAGAAGGTTCTTAAGGTTTTATGACGTTTATAAATTTGAGAAGCTCTTATATACCCTTTAGCTGTGAGTTCAATAGCGCCATAACTCTCTTGATCAATATATCCTAGAGCCTGAAGGTTCTTCATAGCTCGAGAGGCGCTGGGCTTTGAGACCCCAAGATGATTAGCAACATCGGTGAGTCTCACCTTTGGGTCTTCTAATGAGAGCTTTAATACTGTCTCTAAATAATCTTCACCAGATTCACGCATATGTGAAGAGTACCATGAGAAAAATTCCCATTCAACAGCTACTCGCTGTTTCGACTAAAGAGTTTAGTAAAGAGTAATAAGATAAGGTACAGCAAGAAGATAACGGTAAAAATTGCCCCCATCCCTTGATACATAAGCACTAATGATGCTTTAAATAGATGTTCCATCCTGTTCTCCTACAGTAGTGATGGCACTAAGCCTAAAATAACCCCACCGGCAACCACAGAGGCAATTTGACCTGCTACGTTTGCCCCAACTGCGTGCATCAGCAGGTGGTTATGTGGATCTGCCTCTTGGCCAAGACGTTGAATCACACGAGCCGACATCGGAAAGGCACTAATACCAGCAGCTCCAACCATCGGATTGATTTTTCTTTTTGAAAAGAGATTGAGCAATTTAGCAAATAAGACTCCTGCTATAGAGTCAAAGACAAAGGCAATAAGTCCTAATATGAGGATCAAAAATGTCTCTAAGCGAACAAAGTTCTCAGCAACCATGGTCGATGAGATTGTAATACCTAACACTAAGGTAATTAAATTAGTAAGAACGTGCTGAGCCGATTCACTTAATGAACCAAGGACCTCTGATTCACGAATCAGATTTCCAAACATTAATAGCCCAACTAAACTCACCGATGCAGGAGCGACATACCCCGCAACCATCGTCACTACGATGGGAAATAAGAGTCGTGCCATCCGAGAGACCTCTTTTGGGTTATAAGGCATCTTAATAGCGCGCTCTTTTTTGGTTGTCACTAATTTAATAGCTAGTGGCTGAATAATGGGCACTAAGGCCATATAAGAGTAGGCAGCTACAGCTATAGCCCCCATATACTGACTTTTAAAGATTTGTGAAACTAAGATGGTCGTTGGCCCATCAGCAGCCCCAATGATCCCAATAGCTGCTGCATCGGTAAGTGAAAAACCCATTAAGGTAGCAACACTGATGGTAGCAAAAATACCAAATTGGGCTGCTGCACCAAATAAAATAAGACGGGGGTTACTTAGTAGTGGTCCAAAATCAATCATGGCCCCTATACCAATAAACAGTAACAGAGGCATCGCTTCTGAAGCCTCAATACCGACTTCAAAAAGCCACTGTAAAATTCCGTGCACTTCTCCAATGTTGGGTAAGATGGTATTCATTGCCCCTGAAAAGGGGATATTCACTAATATAGCACCAAAGCCAATAGGTAGGAGTAATCCAGGTTCCAACTTCTTCGCAATTGCCAAATAGATAAGAAGAGCACCAATTACGTACATCACGATGTGTTGCCAACTTGTAGCTAGAATACCGTCTAATAAAAATGACATCTTAACTCCTTTTTCAACCTATTGAATATACCATTGCCTCAAAGAGGCGGTCAATCGTTTGAGCGGTTGCATATTTATTCACTTGGTATGCATAAACACCTTTCCAAAACTCATGAAACACTCTATGATGCACTAGTATTGAAAGGAGTGTGAGGTAAAAGTATGAAAAAAACGGTGTTAAGTATTGTTCTCATGGGTGTAATACTCTTTAGCATTGCTGCTGGTGGAGTAAAAGAGAGTGGTGAAGATCTCTCACTACAAAAAGTTGTAGATAAAGGTGTATTTGTCTTAGGCTTAGATGACTCTTTCCCCCCAATGGGATATCGCAATGAACAAAACGAAATTGTTGGTTTTGATATCGACTTAGCAAAAGAAGTGACCAAAAGAATGGGAGTATCACTGAAATTACAACCAATCGATTGGAATGCTAAAGAACAAGAGTTAAATACAGGAAATATCGACTGTATTTGGAATGGCTTTACTATTACTCCAGAACGGGCAGCAGAGCTTAACTTTACATCCCCTTATGTCGATAACGCTCAGGTTGCTATTGTTAAAACACAAAGTCCTTATTATACCCTTAGTGATCTAAGTGGTAAGAAAGTTGGTCTTCAAGCTGGCTCTTCAGCAAGTGATGCCCTCAGAAGCAATAAAGCATTTGCCGATTCAGTGAAAGAAGTCGTCGAAGTGAAAGATAACCTCACCGCTTTAATGGACTTAGAAATTGGTGGAGTTGATGCTGTGGTGTTAGACCTCTTTGTTGCTGTTGATAACATCAACCGAAGTAAAAAAGATTTTAGAATCTTAGATGAACACCTTTCAACTGAAGAGTACGGTATTGGTTTTAGGAAAAAAGACCAACTTCTCCGTGATGAAGTTGAAAAACAACTTTTAGCTATGGCCAACGATGGTACCTTAGCTGAGATTTCCACTACATGGTTTGGTAGTGACATTACTGTTATAGGAAAATAATAGAGGATTTATGAAAGACCTCTTACTGTTGATGGTACAAGGTACGTATACAACACTACGTATCTTCTTTCTCACTTTAATATTCTCTCTCCCCTTAGGACTTGTGGTTGCTAAGGGGAGAATGAGTAAAAACAAAATCCTGAGTGAAGCTGTCAACATCTATATTATGATCATGCGGGGGACCCCGCTGATCTTACAACTTATCTTTGTCTACTTTGCCCCCTATTATATCTTTGGAGCCTCTGCTGATCGATTCACCGCGGTGATTATCGCCTACTCGATTAACTATGCAGCATACTATGCTGAAATTTATCGTGGTGGCATTCAAAGCATCCCAGAGGGGCAACTAGAAGCAGCTAAAGTATTAGGCTTTACAAAGTGGCACACCTTCACCCACATCACCATGCCTCAAGTGGTGAAACGGATTATGCCAGCGATGGGTAATGAAGTAATCACGTTAGTAAAAGATACTGCCTTAGCTCAAACAATCGGGGTCGCTGAATTGTTTCGAGTAGCACAAAATGCCGCTGCTCGAGAATTTTCGACGCTCCCTATTTTTGTGGCAGGAGTCTTCTATTTTGTGATGAATGCTGTTGTGAGTAAGAGTTTTGAAGTGATTGAACACAAACTCGATTATTATAGGTAATAAAGTGTATGGCTATCATTGAAGTAGGCAATATCCGTAAATCATTCTCCTCTTTAGAAGTGTTAAAAGGGATTAGCTTCTCATTAAATGAGGGAGAAGTACTCTCAATTATTGGTCCGTCGGGATCGGGGAAGTCGACACTACTGCGCTGTATTACCAACTTAGAACAGATCGACTCGGGTTCAATTATCATAGGTGGAAAGACCATGGTCTCAACAAATTCTTCAAACCAGGCCATCTATGCCGATAAACACACCTTAGCAACTATTGGGTTAAAGGTAGGTTTAGTATTTCAAAACTTTAATTTATTTCCCCACTTCTCAGTAGAGCGTAATATTACTGAAGCTTTAGTGCATGTACTACGCCTCAGTAAAAGTGAAGCCCAAGAGCAAGCCATTGAGCTGTTACAAAAAATGGGACTAGAAGATAAAATTAAAGCATACCCTTATCAACTTTCGGGAGGACAACAGCAACGTGTCTCCATTGCTCGAGCTTTGGCATTACGACCCGATGTGTTGTGTTTTGATGAACCAACAAGTGCCCTAGATCCCGAACTCACTGGTGAGATTTTGGCAGTTATTAAAGAGTTGGCCCAAGAGAAGATGACGATGATGGTTGTTACCCATGAGATGGCCTTTGCCCGTGATATCTCAAATCGCGTCATCTTTATGGACCAAGGGGTGATTGTTGAAGAGGGAACACCTGAAGATGTGTTTGTAAAAACAACAAACCGACGAACAAAAAAGTTTCTTAATAGATTTAATCAATAGTATAAGTAAGGATTATCACGTGAGTAGATACGATGTAGTAATTGTTGGAACTGGGCCTGCAGGAATGGGCGCTGCTTTTGAGTTGGCTAAAGAGAAACCAACTCTCTCTATTCTCATGATCGATAGTGAAAAGTTCTCTACTGGTGGTATGCGTAACGACTGTAAGATGAACTTCACCTACCCTATCGGTTTTCCCGAAGAGTATTGGAGTAAAGATCAAGCCGATACCTACCTCAAACATGTCATTGATAAACTACAACCCTCTATTTTAGAGAAACATAATATTGAGATGTACCAAAAAAGAGCTAAAAGACTTGGTTGTCAGCTCTTAGAGATTAAACAATCCCACTTAGGAACTGATGGGGGATTACGACTCATCAAACAACTTTTATCAGAGTTGGATGCCTTAGGAGTTGAACTCTCACTTGGGGAGCGAGTCGAAAGTGTCGATAAACAAAGTAATACTATCACTACCGATAAAAGAGTTATCGAGTATACTAAGTTGATTGTTGCCCCTGGAAGAAAAGGGTTCCACTTTCTTCAAACTGTGATGAATCAACTCAACGTCCCTTTTATCGATAACATTGTCGATATCGGAGTGCGAGTTGAGACTCGAGTGGAACGCTACCCCATAGTCTCTGATTATTACGATCCAAAGTTCTACTTCCCTGAGAAGGTGCGAACATTTTGTACCAATAGTGGAAACGCTCATGTAGTCAAAGAGCAATACACCACCTCTCGAGGAGATGCGTGGTACTCAGTGAACGGTCATGCCTATAGCTCTGCACACAAAGAGGCAAACGGTTTGGTGAACTTTGCGTTGTTAAAGACCGTAGCATTTACCAACCCTCTTGCAAGTGGACAAAGCTATGCTGAAAACCTTGGTCTTCAAGTAGCACTGATGGGTGGGGGAAAACCACTGATGCAACGGGTGGGAGATTTCAGGTTAGGCTCACGAAGTAAAGAGGAGAGTTTTAACTCCGATTTATTCGATTTTGAACCAACACTGAAAGATTGTACTCCAGGAGATATCTCTTTAGCTGCCCCTTCTAAAATCCTTAGGGTGATTTGGAAAGCGATGAAACACCTTGATACCATTGTCCCAGGGGTTCTTCACCCCTCAACCATTATGTATTACCCAGAAATTAAGCTCTATGCGAATAAACCAGTGTTTCTTGATGAACACTTCAGAGTCACAGAAGATGTGTATGTGTGTGGCGATGGTGCTGGAACAAGTCGTGGTATTACTGCTGCTTGGGCAAGTGGTATTCGAGTGGCACAAGGTGTATTAGCGAATATCTCTACATAAGAGGACTAAAGATCTTTAAAAAAGAACGCCCTAGACGTATTGAAAGTGGGAGCGTGCTTTGATCGAGTAAGGTGATCTCGGTAGAGAGTTCTAACACTTGGGCAATATCATCACGGACTTTTTTAACCACCGACCCTTTGTAGAATGCTACCCCACACTCAAAGTGGAGATAAAAACTTCTAAAATCCATGTTTGTTGTCCCTACAATAGCCACCTCATCGTCACTGACAAACATCTTAGCGTGCATAAAACCAGGAGTATACTCACAAATCTTTACTCCCGATTCCAACAGTGATTGGTAGTACGAACGACTGACGGTATGGACATACCATTTATCCGGCATGTGGGGAGTAATGATACGAACATCGACTCCACTTTCAGCAGCAATACTTAAAGCTGTGATCATTTGGGGATCTAAAATCAAATAGGGGGTGGTAATCCACACATACTTTTTAGCGTGGTTAATAATTTGGATATACGCGTTCTCTGATACATTCTCTTTATCAAGTGGAGTATCACCAAAAGGTTGGACAAATCCATCACTTTTAGCCGATTGAGTTGGGACATACTTGTTAAGTTCAACTTCCTCACCCGTGGTAAAAGTCCACTGTTGAAAGAACATCAATGTGACATTCCACACTGCATCTCCTGTGAGTTTCACAGTCGTATCTTTCCAATGGCCAAATCTGATATTTCGGTTGATATACTCATCGGCAATGTTAATACCACCAGTGAAGCCGACATTTCCATCAATGACAAAAATCTTACGGTGATCACGGTAGTTCAGTTTTGCATTTAAGTGGGGCCGTACTCTATTAAAGACGGCAACACTGAAACCCATCTTTCGTAAGGTGTGTTCATACCCGTTAGGTAGAGTGTTCATACACCCTAAGTCGTCGTACATAATACGAATGTCGACTCCCTCAGAGAGCTTTACTTGTAACTTCTCTAATAGAGTCTCCCACATCAACCCTTCATCGATGATGAAATACTCAATTAAGATAAACTTTTTGGCTTTATCTACTTCGTTTAACATATCGGCAAAGACATCTTCGCCTAATGGAAAGTAATCTACTGCCGTTCTCTCCCAGAGATCTGCTCCTGTAATATTTCTAATGTATGAAGCTTGGCGAGCTAAATGAGGCGAGTAGCTTACAAGACTCTCCATCACACCCTCAGTCGATTCAGGAAGATTGAGACGCATCTCTTTTTCGTAGTGTTCTTGGTATTTTTCCATTTGTCGAGCTACTCGACGCCCTACTCGTTTATTACCAAATAACATATAAAAAGGGACCCCAATAATAGGGGTGAGTAAGATAACAAAGATCCACGTCATTTTAAATACTGGGTTATCATCACGACTAATGACAATAAATGAACTTACAAAACCCAAAGTGGTCATAATAGGAAGGTAAAAGGGACTGGCGGCTATAAAGTTGAACATGAACCAAATCAACACACCGATTTGGATAGTAAAAAGGGAAATAAAGATAAACAGCCTTCCCGAAAGAAGCTTGAGAATCTTTTTCATCGCTCTCTCTTACTCTTCGTCGTCGTACTCATCTTCAGAAAAAAGAACACTCTCTAACGTTGGTTCAACACTCTCTTGAGGCTCTTCTTGTTGCTCGTAATCGTACAAATCCTCTTCCTCTAGTTCAATGTTAGGCTCAATGTCATCATCGTCATCTAACTCAATATTTGGAAGAGCATCATCAAACATATCATAATCAAACAGTTCATCAGTTAACTCTTCAATATCTCCAACTTCAGTTGAGTGTACACTCTGTAACAGTGAAAGAATCTGCTGTTCTGTCACACTCGATAACTGTGTAATCGGTTTACTTAAAGCCTCTCTGAGATACTGTTTTGCTCGTTGAGGATTCTGTAACTCAAGTTCAACTAATGCAGCGTGGTAATAGGCTTCACAAAAAGGGACTTCTAGTTCTTCAAATAAAGAGTGATACGCCTCTTGGGCCGCTTTCACTTCTCCTTGTAAAAAGAGGTAGTGAGCATGGTTATCTAACATCCCTGCACTTTGTTGGCCTTGATCAACGCCCTCTTGGATAACCTTCTCTAGTTCATCGAGCTTTCCACTCTCAATAAGATAGATTCCGTAATTGGTCAAAAGTGCTGGATCACGAACTCCCTCATCCCACATCTCTTGTAAAATCGAGATCGTTTCTTCCTTCTCTCCTACAATCCACTTTGCCATCGCTTTAGAAATTTTCGCACTGATAATAGCATCAGAACTGGGCTTTCTCTTTTTTTGTTCTCGTTGAATAACAAAATCGGAGATGCGCAGTGCAACATGTGGGTCCCCTTTTTGTAAAAACAGTGAATTCAGCATCAGCGTATAGTGTGAAGGAAGGGGGGTGAAAGCCCCTTTCTCATACCACGCCCACGCTTTAGGTTCATCTTTTTTAGGACCATTGAGGGCACGAGAAGCAAGCATCACATAAATGTATGCCCGTTTTACGTATAACAAGACCATTACTGACAATAATACTAAAAGTAGTTTAATGCTTTGGGTTGTTGGAATGAGGACGATGACAAGCAATACAAGTGCTACAACTAAGAGAGTAGGATTTTTCATTGAGAGGGCCTCCGAACTCTCACATCATGGCATATTCTTTCTAACTTTGCCACCCTTGTACTCTTTGGGCTTGCAAGATAGAGTAGCGGTATCTATGGCTAAAGATTTGCTGTTACATTGCTGTTGTGGACCATGTTCCACCTCCTCAATATTACGCTTACAACAAGAGGGGTTTAACCCTATCCTCTTTTTTGGAAACAGTAATATTTACCCTGCTTCTGAAGCTCAAAAGAGGTATGACGCTTTACGTCGTGTAGCCGATTATCACCACCTTGAATTGATTCATGGTGATTATGATCACACCTCGTGGCTCACACAAGTGAAAGGGTTTGAAAAAGAACCAGAAAAGGGAAAAAGGTGTGACTTGTGTTTTGCATACAACTTACAAGAGGCGGCAACAGAAGCTCAAAAAAGGGGAATTTCTTACTTTAGTACCACCCTTAGTGTGAGCCCCCATAAAAGTTCCATACGAATATTTAGTGTTGGAGAGAGGCATGATCAGTTTGTCCCAATCGATTTTAAAAAGAAGGGGGGCTACCAACAGAGTATCGCCCTCTCTAAAGAGTTAGACCTCTATCGCCAAGATTACTGTGGGTGTGAATTCTCCTTAGCCGAGAAGAATAAGAGAAACCGCCATCACAGCCATCCCACTGAGCACTCCATACAACGCTAAGTGGTGCTCCCCATACGCTTCAGCTGTGGGAAGAAGTTCATCAAACGAGATATAGATCATCACTCCAGCAGTCGCTGCTAAGATAAAACCTAATGTGAGATCTGTATTGGTAACAGTGAATAACAACAAACCAAGTAGAGCCCCTACCATCTCACTTAACCCACTCACTAATGCAATAAAAAAGCTTTTGAATCTCTTTCCTGTAGCAAAATAGATAGGAACAGCTACAGCAATCCCTTCGGGAATATTGTGAATAGCAATAGCAACAGCAATACTGATTCCAATTTGAGGATCGGCCATATAGCTGGTAAATGTGGCTAAGCCTTCGGGGATATTATGAACGGTGATAGCAATAGCTGAAAGAATACCTGTTCTTAAAAGCCTTTTTTGGTATACCTCTTCTTTTGAAGCTAAGGTTGTGACATTGGGAATCTCATGAGGGTTATCTCCTGCTGGGACGAATCGGTCGATAAGGGCGATAACGAACATCCCAAAGAAAAAAGAGATTACCTGAAGGGTATGAGCTTTTACTGGGTTATAAGAGAGAAGAAGGTACTCAACAGATTCGGGAATAATTTCGACAAAGCTTAAGTAGATCATCACCCCAGCACTGAAGCCTAACGAAACAGATAAAAACCGAGATGAGTTCTTTTTTTGGAACATGGCCAACAATCCCCCAATCCCAGTCGACATCCCCGCTAACAACGTCAGAGCCATAGCCATGATAATCTTTGAACTCATGAGATGGTATTCTCCCTCGCCTTACTATTTTGTGCCCGCTCATAGAGCATCTGATACACCTCATCGACATCAGTTATCGTCTGAAGAAGCCTCTCAGTTTGACATGCAATACGCTCCACGAGATCTACATATGTATACTGTATGAGATAATCATCATACAGTTGTTGAGCCAAATGGCTCATCACCTCTATTTTGATTCGACGAAAACCGATTTTCATAGTTAATAGCGCAGCTGCCTTACCAGCGATACGATCATGTAAAAAGAGATCTTTTGCCTCATACTTTGATTCAATTAAAAATTGTTCAACTTCAAATAAAGGGTGAAGCCACTTACTTGTACTGGCAAACACGATGGTTTGATTCTCATCGAGAAGTTCTAACGTATGAGATGGATTAAGAGTGTGATCTATCATCCACGAAGTAAGGGGATACTCATTGTTGTTACTTCCCAAACATGAACCCCCACACCACACCTTCAGAAAGGCTATCATAACCGACAAACACTTTAGCAGGCATTGTAGCTAAACCCAAAAGGGAGAGAGAGAACGTCGCTTCTCCCCCCACAACAAAGTCGGGGATGAAAGTGTGAGTATTGTTGAATAAGAGATCACTAAAAGCACCAAAAGAGATATCTTTAATCAATAAAAGTTCTCCTAGTGTTGGTTCAAAGGCGTAAGGGGCAAACCCAAATCCAAAGCGACCTATCACCAAAGAGTGAGAACTTCCTGGTCCTCCATTCTCAAAAAGAGCACTACTTCCTGTTTTAAATCCATCTCCCCAATACAGCGGGACTCCTGCTTTGGCATCTAGTGCATATCGACCAGTATATCCTAAGTGCAGATATGTCTCTTTAGAGGGTGTAAAAGAGGAGTCTACTCTTGTATGAAGAAAATGGCGATTCCAATTTCCACTTAGTTGATACCCCACTGAGCTTTGTAGGTCAACGAGATTATTGGTGTATCCAAGTTCTAATCCCGCATGAAGAAGGCGATCTTTTTCAGAGGATGTAAAAGAGAAGTTCTCTTCCCACCAGATCTTTGTATTAAAAGTGAGCGTATCTGAAGCAAATCGCTCTTTGAACTGAAGACCTACACGTGAGTAGAGTTGTGGTGAGAAGATCCCTTGTGATGCGTGGACCATCACATCTCCATCGATGACAAGTTGAGGTATGATTTGATACGAAATGTGGGTGGTTATTTCAGGATAGAAATCCATAGGAGTATATGTTTTCCATGCGCCACCACCCATCACATAAAAATGGAGGTTGTGCCACCTCATTTGATACGCAACTCCACCGATTGCTTCATCACGTAAGAACCACGATGTTCCTGCATTGGTGTAGGACTTTAATCCCACATATGCTTGTTGCGAGACTCCTACAATACGACCTCGTTGATATAATTCATAATCGGCAAAAAGGTATTCTAGTTTATAATCATACTCTTCTCGTAACTCAACTAAGGCCTCTGAAGGGGGTGCAAAAGAGAGCTCTTTGAGAATATCGGCGTGTAATGAAGCCGACTCATACCCCCTTTGAGCTAACTCGTTAACTTCACTGAACGCCATAAAAGAGAACTCTTCGACATTACTTCGAATCCAGATAGTGGATGGGTGAGTTAATAACTCTTTTACCCCCGCTCTTCTTTTTCCAATATCAATTGAGACGTTTAAGATTGTTAAAGGATTATTTAGGTTCATCCCATCTTGTTCATAAAACGCAGTTGAGACGATGGTGGTATCGGTGTACTCATAGGCCGTATCGACAGGAACTAAGTTGGTAATGCCCCCATCAATGAGACGATGACCACGAAACTGAACGGGAGGGAAATAGACCGGTAGGGCAAAAGCAGCTCCCATCACCGTTAACGCATTACCCTCCATAAGCCGTACCTGACGCTTGGTAATCAAATCCTCACAGATAATCATAATGGGAATAGGAAGATCTTCAATGTTTGTATCTTCCCCTACATAAGAGGCAAATAGTGAGACAAATCGAGAGATATCTAACAATCCCCCTTGTAGCGGGAAAGTGAGATCAAAGAGTTGAGTGATATCGACTCGTCCAATAGCTTCTAAGATTTGATCAGGAGATAACCCTGCGGCATACAATAATCCAACAATGGAGCCCATTGAATTTGAGATAATAAAATCGGGGACAATATTCTCTTCTTCAAGCCTTTTTAAGACTCCGATGTGGGCAAAAGCACGAGCAGAACCCCCAGAGAGGACTAAACCTACTGGTTCACGCCCTTGTTTGGAGACCTCATCGATGCGCTGTTTAAACAGCTCTTCTCCATATGAGATAGGCTCATCAGCTAACAATAACTGACCATAATTATTATCTAAAGCGAACAAAGTTGCATTAAAGAGGATAAGAACAATAACACTCACTGCAGCTACAAAAAGCCCTTTTTTCACCTTATGACAGCTCCTTTGAATAAAATTATCATACTTGATAACACTGGAGCTATCAACAACTGAGCTTTATGTAGTAACTCTATGAGAGTAAGATCTCATCTAAGATCTGTAAGGCCTCATCTATTTCATCTTCAGTGATTGTTAAAGGTGGTACCATACGGAGCACTTTCTCTCCAGCATTGACTAATAACAACCCTTTATTCATCGCCTCATCAATAATAGGACGTACTGCTTGATCAAACTCTAGTCCAACCATCAAGCCCATCCCTCGTATCTCAATTACTTGAGGATACCTATTCTCTAATTGAGAGCGGAGGTATGTAGAGACTTGTTGAACATGCCTAAGTAACGACCCCTCTTCTAATAAAGTGAGAAGATACTGTGCAGCACTGCTACTAAAAAGGTTTCCTCCAAAGGTCGCTCCATGGTCCCCTGGAACAAAAACATCTTCGACTCGTTTTGAACACACCATAGCCCCAACGGGAATACCACCACCAAGACCTTTTGCTAAGGTAATAATATCGGGCTTAAGATTGAAGTGTTGGTATGCAAACACTTCCCCTGTTCTTCCCATCCCTGTTTGTACCTCATCGATAATCAGTAGTAGATCGTGCTCTTCACATAAAAGTGAGAGTTGATCCCAATAAGCTTGATCAGCAGTGTGTATCCCCCCCTCTCCTTGAATGATCTCTACCATAATGGCACTTGTAGAGTCATCAATCATCTCTTTGAGTGAGTCGATATCTCCAAAGGTTGCAAACATAAAATCCTCAACCATAGGAGAGAAAGAACTCTGATACTTACTTTGACCTGTAGCACTTAAAGCACCTAAGGTACGTCCATGAAATGAATCGACCATACTAATAATGGTGGATCGCCCACGTTGTTTTCCCCATTTACGGGCTAATTTAATAGCTGCCTCATTCGCTTCAGTACCACTGTTGGTAAAAAAGACACGCTTAAGGCCACTGAGAGAGGCCAGTAGTGTTGCAGCTTCAATCGCGTAGGTATTCCAATACAAGTTGGAAATATGAGTTACTCCATGAGAAAGAGTCTCTTTAAGATGAGAGATAAAGAGCTGATTGTTATACCCCAAAAGGTTAGTAGCAATACCTCCCACTAAATCTAAGTATCGTTTCTCTTCGATATCATACAGATAACGCCCCTCTCCCCGTTTGATTACAAGTGGGAATTGAGCATACGTTTTTACAAATACATTCGATCCTTGTTGGATATATTCTTTTGTTTCCACTTTACTCTCCTAACGCACCATCATCGTTCCGATTCCCTCATTGGTGAAGATCTCTAGTAATAGAGCATGGGGAATTCGCCCATCAAGAATGTGGACACTTTCGACCCCTTTTTTGATTCCGTCCATACAACACAACGTTTTAGGAATCATCCCTCCGGCAATAATACCGGTATCGATGTAGTGTTGTGCTTCAGCTAAGTTGAGTTTACTTAAAATAGTTGTAGGGTCATCTTTATCTTTTAAGATTCCTTCAACATCGGTAAGAAATACCAGCTTTTGAGCTTGAAGAGCTCCAGCAAGGGCACTTGCAGCATAATCGGCGTTGATGTTGTAGGTGTTCCCTTTTTGATCAGTACCAATGGGAGAGACCACAGGGACAAAATCACTCTCCATAAGAGAGTCGAGTAAATGGGTATTTACTTTAGCAATTTCACCAACGAACCCCAAATCCAGATCTCCCTCTTTTTTCTTTTTAGCAACCAGGGTATCACCATCTTTACCGTTCACCCCAACAGCATTAATCCCTTGAGCTTGGAGAGACTGCACTAAATCTTTTGAGATGGAACCAGAGAGGACCATCTCAGCAATATGGGCTGTTTCGGCATCGGTCACTCTAAGTCCATCGATAAATGTACTCTCTTTGCCTAATCGTGTCAGTAATGAAGTAATGGAGTTTCCCCCACCATGAACAACAATTGGTTTCATCCCAATTCGTTTCATCATGGCGATATCTTGAATGGTGGTCTCTTTAATGTCGTCATCCACCATAGCACTGCCACCATACTTCACCACAACAATTGATCCGGCAAAGCGCCTGATATAAGGGAGAGCTTCAATTAAGACTGCTGCTTTTTCAATAATTTTATCCATATTCAACTTCGGTACTCTCCATTTATTCGAACATACTCGTATGAAAGATCACATCCCCACGCCGTTGCTTCACCAGGTCCATCTCCAACAACAAGCGATACAATGATCTCTTTTTCATCTAAGATCTTTTTTGCAAGTTCTTCGTTAAAGTTGATGGGTTCCCCCTCTTTAAGAACGACCACCATCCCCGCATGAGAGATATAAGTGAGTGTCACGTGTGCTAAATCAAAAAAAGCACCTGAATACCCCATGGCACACACTAATCGACCCCAGTTTGCATCCGAGCCAAAAAACGCTGTTTTTACTAAATTACTTGAAATGGCACTTTTGGCCATCACTCGTGCATCTTCTAAAGAAGCAGCTCCTTTGATCTGGAGTTCAATTAATTTAGAAGCACCCTCTCCATCTTGGATAATTTGTTTTGCTAATTCACGATGAAGATATCTAAAAGCTTCTTCAAAAAGTGGAGCATATTCACTGTCGTGGTTAATGAGAGGTGAGTTACTTGCTCCGTTGGCAAAGACTAAGACCGTATCATTGGTGGAGGTATCTCCATCGACACTGATCATATTGTAACTCTCTTGTACACTCTTTGATACTAACTGTTGTAAATAAGAGCGATCGACATTGGCATCAGTGGTACAAAAACTAAGCATTGTTGCCATATTTGGATGAATCATCCCCGAACCTTTTGCCATCGCCCCTATAGTGACTGTCGTGTTACCTACTTCAACAGTCACAGCGATCTCTTTAGTAAAGGTATCGGTCGTTAGAATTGCTTCAGCAGATGAAGTGCCAGCTTCAACAGAACTTTTGAGATTTATTGAACACTCTTTTATCCCTTGACGAATGTTTTGCATTGGAAGAGGGACACCAATAACTCCAGTAGAACACACCAATACCTCCTCTTGTTTCACTCCAACAGAAGTAGCCGCTACAAGGGCCATCTCTTTGGTATCTTGTTCACCTTGAGTTCCCGTGCATGCATTGGCATTTCCGCTGTTTACCACAAGGGCTCTTACAGTGTTATGTTGATGAACAATGTGCTCATCCCACATAACAGGAGCTGCTCGTACCACATTTTGGGTAAAAGCTCCTGCTACAATACAATCATATTCACTGTAAAGGAGTGTGATATCTTTTTTACTCTTTTTAATTCCACAGGCCGTTGAACCGACGCTAAAACCTGTTGCTGAAGTGATTCCACCTTCAATAATGTTCATACTCTTTCCCTCTTATATTGGAAATGGAGGAACCATATCGATTCCATCTCTCTCATCAAATCCACACATAATATTCATATTTTGTACAGCTTGCCCAGATGCCCCTTTGACAAGGTTATCAATGGCACAACTAATTACTACACGATTAGTTCTTTGATCAACAATAAACCCTATATCACAATAATTAGACCCTTTTACCCACCGAGTTTCAGCACTACTACCTTCACCTAATAAACGGATAAAATACTCATCTTCATAATAGGTGTGATACGCCTGATCAATCTCTTTTGCAGTCACTCCTTCGTTTAAAGAACCGTAAGCTGTAATGAGAATACCTCGGTTCATCGGAACCAAGTGAGGTGTAAATGAGAGGGTGATCTTCTCTTTTGAAGCAAAAGAGAGGTGCTCCTCTATTTCAGGAGTGTGGCGGTGAGTTCCAATACCGTACGCTTTGATATTCTCGTTTGCTTCTCCAAACAAAAATGGGAGTTTCTCCCCTCTTCCAGCACCAGAGACACCACTTTTAGCATCGATAATTAATGAGTGTGGATCAATCAGTCCCTCTTTGATTAAAGGATAACAACTTATAATAGAGGCAGTTGTGTAACATCCTGGATTAGCCACTAGGCGGGTTTGTTGTATCTCTTCTCTATATAATTCACTTAAACCATACACAGCTTGTGAAACTAATTCTTTGTTTCCATGCTGTGTGTTGTACCACGACTCATACGTAGAAATATCTTTGAGTCTAAAATCGGCACCTAAGTCGATGACAATCGTCTCTTTGATCATCTGAGAAGTAACATTAAATGAACTAATGCCATGTGGAAGAGATAACAATAAGACATCAACTTGTTGTGCTAGGGAGGCAATATCTTGTGCATCTACACACACCACATCGTAGATGTTTTTAAAGTTTGGAAATACTGAACTGTAGTTCATCCCCTCATAGGTCTTTGAGGCTGCATAGATTGTACCCACATGAGGGTGTCTTACAAGGAGGCGAATGAGTTCACTTCCAGCATATCCAGTTGATCCAACGACGCCAACACGTAGTTTATCCATCTTATTCCTCCTTTTTAGATGCATATCATGTATATATATTCAATTTATCTTTTTGTACACCCCTAAACGTGTATATTTATACAAATAATGCGAATATGAGCTGTTATGATGATTTCTGGTATATCAGTTGAATTGTTGCATTTACAACATACCACTTATCCTCTTTTTGTTATACTCTTGAGAGTATGAAACCTATGAGAAGAACTGACAAATTAAAAAGTGAGGACTTTGGTAAATCGGTGATTGCTCAAGCCGAATACGGGATTCTCTCTTTAGTAGATGAGATGGGCAATCCATACGCAGTGCCCATCTCTCACGTCTTGGTAGATAACACTATCTACATCCACGGAGCACACAGTGGAACTAAGTTAGATCTCATTGCCCAACATAGTCGAGTCTGTTTCACCTGTGTCTCTTCTACTTACCTTATTGCACAAGAATTCACCACTGATTACGAAAGTGCTATTGCATATGGTGATGCATCGGTTGTCGACTCTGATGAGGAGAAAGATCGTGCCTTAGATGCCATTGTACAAAAATATGCTCCCGAGTTTCCTCGTGAAGCTGAAAAGTACATCCAAAAACACTACAGTGCAACAACAGTCATTAAAATAGAGATCGATTATATCACAGCAAAAGCTCAACATATGAAGGAGAAGTCATGATTGAAACTTTGTACCAATACACCACCGGTGATGTTGATAGCGTTGAACGAATTGTTAAGCAAGATAACCTACAGATTAACCACCTCTCTTTAGTAGAAGGAGGCTCAGTTGATCCACATACAACAGCTGAAGCTGCCCATATGATTATTACTCGAGGTGTCTTAGGTCTTAAACTCAACGACCAAAAACGAAAAGAGTTCCCCGTTGGCTCAATAGTAGCTATTCCAGAGAACACCTTGTTGGATATCACCAACGCTGGTAAGGGAACGATGCATCTTTTTGTTATTAAAACCGAATAATTACGAATATAGAAACTATAACATGGGGGCATCCCCCCCTAGGAGGAACTTAATGTCAAACATGTTCTGCTTTCAGTGTGAACAAACAGCTAAGGGCGTCGCATGTGTCACCAACCGTGGCGTATGTGGTAAAGAGGCGAGTACCTCAAACCTTCAAGATGAGATGACAGGGGCTTTAGTAGCGTTAGCTCGCGCACAAGAGGGAAAAGCTCTCACTAGTGAAGCCGCTCACATCATGCTTGAAGGGTTGTTTACAGCCATTACCAACGTCAACTTTAACGACCCTGTACTTCAAGAATTGATTAAACGAATCGATGTACAAACTGCATCATACGGTGGAGATACAACAAGCTACCCTATGGCAGATGTGTGGGGAGCCGATGAAGATATCCGCTCACTTAAAAGTTTAATCTTACTTGGCCTAAGAGGGATGGCAGCTTATGCCTACCATGCTTGGGTGTTAGATTATAAAAGTGAGACGGTAAACGACTTCTTCTTTGAAGCTATGAGAGCTATTGGTAGTGATGCTTCTGATGATGTGTTACTTCCATTAGTGATGAAAACTGGAGAGGTGAACCTCGAGTGTATGGAGTTATTAGATAAAGCTAATACCGAAACATACGGAGATCCCGTCCCAGTTGAAGTTCCACTTGCTGTAGAAAAAGGTCCATTCATCGTCGTCAGTGGTCACGACTTGTACGATCTTTATGTGTTGCTACAACAAACCGAAGGGAAAGGAATTAATATCTACACCCACGGTGAGATGCTTCCAGCCCACGGGTATCCAAAGCTAAAAGCTTTTGACCATCTTAAAGGAAACTTTGGAACAGCTTGGCAAAACCAACAAAAAGAGTTTATCGACATGCCTGGGGCAGTCCTTTTTACAACAAACTGTCTTATGCCACCAAGAGAGAACTACATCGACCGTGTCTTTACAACCGAAGTAGTCTCCTACCCTGGTCTTGTCCACATCGGAGAAGAGAAAGACTTTACTCCAGTTATTGAGAAAGCCTTAGAACTAGGTGGATATTCCGAGCGTAAAGAGATGTTTGGAATTAACGGTGGACCAACGATGACTACAGGCTTTGGTCGAGCAACAGTATTATCAGTCGCCTCTAAAGTAATTGAGAATGTGAAAAGCGGTGCTATTAAACACTTCTTCTTAGTTGGTGGATGTGACGGAGCTCGTGTTGGTAGAAACTACTACACCGATTTTGTTGAAAAATCCCCTAACGATACCGTAATTCTGACTCTTGCGTGTGGTAAGTTCCGTTTCAACGATATGAACATCGGAGAAATTGATGGAATTCCACGCATGTTAGATATGGGTCAGTGTAACGACTCATACGGTGCCATTCAGGTTGCTCTCGCTTTAGCTGAAGCTTTTGAGTGTTCGGTTAACGAACTTCCATTAAGCTTTGTCCTCTCTTGGTATGAGCAAAAAGCAGTGTGTATTTTACTCACCTTGTTATACCTTGGTGTGAAAGATATCCACTTAGGGCCAACACTACCCGCATTTGTCTCTCCTAATATCTTAAACTTCTTAGTTGAGAACTATGGTGTTACACCAATTGCTGAAACAGCAGAAGAAGACTTAAAGAAACTACTCGCTTAAAACAATAGATGTTGTGAACTATAAATGTTGAGCCTTCCAATTTGGAAGGCTCAACTGATCTACATAGGCGTGTGGGTGAAACCGATGCTGTTACTTAAGCTCCCTATGTAGTTCACATTCGTACATACCAACGGTATGCATAGATGTACATCTAACATCACTTTGAAGTACATGTCAATATATAATAAGAATATATTCACATATTAATCTATCTATAAGTGTAATCATTGCAAATATTTACCAGTTCCATTTCAGAAAACCTCTGGTATGACATAGTTGAATCTATCGTATTCATTGCCTTGGTGAGAAGTTACATAAAAAGAGATTCTCTTTTTAATAAAACATCAGTGTGTGTTGACACAAGTGAGATTGTTCTCTTTTGTGACAAAAAAAGAGAAGAACAATGTAAACGTTGACATTGACACTTTGTCAGTGAGATGGGAAACTATTTCTACTAAAAGACGTGAGGAGAATAGGATGAAATACGACATGGTTATGATTGGTCATATCTCTAAAGATATTCTAATTGACCACAAAGGGGAACGCTACGACCTTCTAGGAGGAGCAGTAGTTCACAGTGCTTTTACTGCTGCTGCTACTGGAAAGAAGATTAAAGTCTACACTAAATTAGCAGCTGAAGATGAAAAACTTTTAGATTCACTTCAACATGAGAACATCGATTGGGAATGTCTTTCGTCAAAAGAGACCACCAGTATTAAAAACACCTACTTCACTGCCGACAAAGAGCGTCGTGAAGTCGTCCTTCTCTCCCAAGCAGATCCATTTACCATCGATGAGATTACAGAGAGTGCTGACGTGTTTTATTTAGCCGGCCTCTTTGGGGGTGAAATTCCCGACTCTTTTATTAAACCGTTAAGTGAAAGAGGTAAAGTAGCTATGGATGCCCAAGGGGTATTACGATGCTTAGATGATTCAAAAGATTTAGTCTTTAAAGATTGGGAGAACAAAGAAGAGTTACTTCCCTACCTTACTTATTTTAAAACTGATGCAGCTGAAGCTCATATTCTCACCGGTATTGAAGATCGCCATAAAGGCCTTGAGCAACTTCACGCATGGGGAGCAAAAGAGATTATGCTTACTCATAACACTGAAGTGTTAATAAGAACACAAGAGGGGATTGTCTCATCTGAATATACAAATAAGAGTAATGTGGGACGCACCGGACGTGGTGATACCACCTTCAGTTCTTACATTGCCTGGAGAATGGACCACTCTGCTTTAGAGTCGATTCAATTTGCTGCAGCTCTTTGTTCCATAAAGATGGAGAGCCCTAAAGTATTTGACGCTTCGTTAGAAGAAGTGTTTGCTCGAATGAAACAGTCATAAAAGAGCAACGACACTAAGTAATAAGCTGTTACCTATGTGTGTAACAGCTTATTATTTTTTCACCTTTAAAATTGAGTAATTCCAATTCATGATTTCGGGTTCAAAAAGATCGTGGTATTGTTGGAACCGATAATCATATCTTTTTAGATTCTGATGACCGACTGATCGAGGTACAACCACATAATCGTAATCCCTTAGCTCCCCATACGGTTGAATACCACTAATTGGTTCATCTTGGCACTCATGTTTAGTGAGGACTAACATTTTTGTTCCACTGTGGTTGTGTAAAAGATCTGCTTTACGGACAATCTCCTCTTCACTTTCGATATAGAGTTTTCCATCGTGAACGACTGATGTCCCTTGAATAAGAAAATCAAATTCCCGGGTGGGAAAAAAGTGGGTACTATCACCTAAGATAGTTCGAGTAACGGAATCAATCTCCCCTCCTGCCACCACAATGGGAAGATGGCGGTTATCGACACTTTGGTCACACAACATCGGTAATAACCCAGCGTTGTGGGTGTACAACCGACATGGGGCAGTGAGCTCTTGTTGGTGTTGAATGAAAATCTGAGCTAAGTGGAACATGGTAGAACCAGCTCCTAAGCAGAGTTTCACCTCTTTGAATCCGACTGTAGTCGATTGAATTTTATCAAACACACCATTAGCCACTTTGATTTTTTGAGGAACATAGAGGTGTTGTTTTTGGACAAACTCAATCATATTTGGATACAAAGCTAAGTGGAAGTTTTTTGAGTTTTTCACACTGTTACGGACAAACAAAGGAGCTCCTAACTCATCTTCATAGCGACGAAGTTGAGTAAAGATCCATTGACTTGAGGTGTATTCGACCCCAAATCGTTCTTTTAAATGATCACGCAAATCATCAATAGGGATGCTAATATCCCAAATAGACTCCGCCTCTCGGCTCTCATAGAGCTCATTAAAGAGGTACAAAGTCCCCATAACCAAGTCGGTCCGTTTAAGGCGTTGTGGTGAGCCTTTCTTTTGTTGCTTCATACCATAGATTAGCATAATAGCCATAATTTGCATATAACATACTTAAGGCTAATTACTCTAATTAAGCAAATAAGCTAATCTAAGTTATTATATTCGATTGTTGTTTTGTTAGGTACGTTTTTCTATGCGTGGTACTATTTTGTAAAACCAAAACTCACAAGGAGGTTTTGTATGAAAAAGATTAGTTTGGCACTAGCTGTTGCCTTACTTCTCGTCCCCGCACTTCTTTTCAGTGGTGGAGCAAAGGAGAGTGGAGTCACTACTCTCACCATTGCAGGAAGAGACGGAGCTTTCGGTCAAGCGATGCAATTAGCAATCGATGAGTATACTAAAACACATCCACATGTTCGATTTGAGTTATTAGAACTCTCTGGAGCAGAATTAGCAGAGCAAACCGTCATAGAACTTCGTGGTGCAAAAGGGGCTTTCGATGTTCTTCTTATTGATGATCCCTTCCTTACCCGGCTCCAAGAGGCCGATTGGCTTGTGGATCTCGATGCACTGTATAAGAAAAACAACTTAAGCATCGATCCCGATCTTATTGAAAACATGGTGAATATCGGACGCTATCCCTACCCCAACGGTACATTATATGCACTTCCTCACGTTGGAAACGTAGCATTGTTTGCCTACCGTAAAGATGTTGCACAAAAGTATGGTGTGAGCCGATTCGACACATGGGACCAAGTATTAGAAGTTGCAAAGAAAATCAAAGCTCAAGAGCCTGGGATGACTCCTGTATTATTTAGAGGTATGGCAGGAAACCCCATTGTTACAGGTTTCTTACCAATTTTCTGGGCATTTGGAGCCGATGTCTTAGTTGATGGCAAACCTGCTTTTAATTCACCTGAGGCATTAAACGCACTGACCTACTTCTTAGAGTTAGCAAAGTATGCTCCTGAGGGAGTTACCGCCTATGCAGCAACACAAGTAAGTGATGCTCTGTTAGCTGGCACTGGTGCTATGGCAATTGAAGTATGGCCCGGATGGATTGGAAACTTAGAGAACCCTGAGTTAAGTAGTGTCGTTGGTAAAGTCACCATTGCTGCCCACCCAGGACAAGTGAAGCAATCCTCTTCTATGATTGGCGCTTGGATGATTGGAATTCCTAAAAACTCCCAACACATCGATGAAGCATTTGACTTTATTCAACACGTGTTAAGTAAAGAGATGCAAACAGAGATGGCTGATAAAACAGGAAACCCACCAACACGTCATAGTGTCCACCAACTTCCAAACCTCGTAGCAAAGTACCCATGGTACCCAGCTCAGCTTGATGGACAAAAAACTGGATCAATTCGCCCAAGAACAAACTACTGGGCAGAAATTGAAGCCGTCTTTGGTGATTATCTCCAAAGAGCCCTTGTTGGAAATATCTCAGCAAAAGATGCACTTAATGAGATTCAAAAACGAGTAGTAGAGATTGTTAATCAATAATCATCTTCGAATAGGACTTCGGAGGTTCTCCTCCGAAGTCTCTTTCCCACAAAAGGAACATCTGTTATGAAGTCTAGTCAACGGAGAGCATATAACTCATTTTTTTATATCATATTGCTTCCAGCTCTCATCCTTATTCTCTTTCTCACAGCGTACCCTATTATCTCAGTGACGTATGACTCGTTTTTTAAGTACGACTTTATTACTCAAGCTCGAACATTCTTAGGGTTTCAAAACTATGTAAAAATAGCAGGAGAGGAGTTATTTCAACGCTCTTTTATAAACACATTCATCTTTACGATGGTAGCTAGTGTATTAGAAGTGTTCTTTGGTGTCCTTCTCGCCTTTTTACTTCATCGCCAATTCTTTGGTAAGCGAGTCGCTTCACTGATCATCGTATTTCCGATGATTATATCGACGATGGTTATCAGTGCCGTATGGCAAATCTTTTATCATTACGAAATTGGATTGTTCAATTTCCTATTGCAAAAAGTTGGAATGAAACCCATTGGTTGGCTCATTGATCAAAAAATCGCTCTATTTTCTATTATCATTATTGATATATGGCAATGGACCCCATTTGCCTTTTTAATCATCCAAGCAGGGATGCTCTCAATTCCCTCTGATATATTTGAAGCTGCTCAAATTGATGGAGCAAGGGGAACTCAGATTGCGTTGAAGATTACACTTCCCATTTTAGCAAGTCAAATTATGTTAGTTCTTATGCTACGCACAATTGATACCTTCCGCCTCTTTGATAAAGTCTACGCTCTTACAGGAGGAGGACCGGCAAACTCAACACAAACTCTTTCGATGTTTATCTATCGTGAAGGGTTTGCTTTTTTTAACTTTGGACGAGCAAGTGCAGCATCGGTACTAACGCTGTTTGTTGTCGCCTTTTTAGCTCTCTTCTATGTTCGTAGTTTATTAAAGGAGGATAACTAATGGATGCATTTAAAAAACACTTACGCAATGTCCTCTTTGGAGCACTGATAATTGGTGTGTTAATTATTATCTTAATTCCTATTTATTGGATCATTAATACATCGTTAAAAGGGCCAAGAGAAGTCATTAGTCCTATCCCTTCATTTTTCCCAAAGCAAGTGACTTTTAGTAACTACTCTTCCATTGTCAAAGCAGGGATATGGCGAAATTTCTTTAACTCGGTGATTGTCTCTTTCAGTGCAACTCTCTTTTCTATTATCTTGGCTTTCTTAGCTTCTTATGCCCTTGTACGGCACAAGTTTCCTTTTAATTTTAACCGCATTTTCTTAATTTGGGTGTTAGTAGTCCGTATTCTCCCCCCTATAGTCTTAGCTGTTCCCCTTTTTAGTGTCTTTAACCAAGTGGGGATTATCAATACGTTAGGGGGCTTGGTCTTTGCGTTTCAAATTTATACACTCCCTTACTCAATTTGGATTATCTACGGATTTTTGAAATCACTACCACTAGATTTTGAAGAGGCTGCTTTAATTGATGGAGCCTCTCCTTTAAGAATCTTAGTCTCCATTGTTGCCCCACTGGTTCGCTCAGGCATTATTGCAACAAGTATCTTTAGTCTGATTTTAGCGTGGAATGAGTTCTTATTCGCCCTCTTATTTGTTCGTACCCCACGATTGTTAACACTCCCTGTGGTGATTGCCCGATTCATCGGAGAGTACACTACTCAATGGGGAGAGCTCATGGCCATTGGATTGTTTGCATCGGTCCCAATTTTACTATTTGCAAACGTCGTGTACAAGAAACAGACCGAAGGGTTCTCCTTAAGTTTAAAGTAGGGTTCTTATGGCAAAGATTGTTATAACCGCCCATAGTGGATGTGAGAACACCCCCCTCAATAGTCTTGAGTCGGTACTCAAAGGTATTGAGGTGGGCTCTGATGCAGTTGAAATAGATATCCGCTCATCCCACGATAAAAAGCCTGTCCTTTCTCATGATCCATTTATGATAGTCGATGGGAGTAATCACACAATTGGAGAGCATACATACTCCTCATTACAAAGTGATCTCACAACTGCTCAGATCTCTTTACCAACCATTGAAGAGGTCTTAGAGATTATTGCAACAAGTTCAACCATACTAAATATCGACATGAAAGATATCACGAGTATCGATTATGTTTATAAAGCCGTGAAACAATTCAACTTGTTAGATCAAGTTGTGATTTCTGGTTGTGATTTCCTATGGGCTCAAGAGGTTACTTCTGCCTACCGTGATGTGAGAGTTCTTTTAAACAGTTATTATGATGAATCGGTCAATGAAGATAATTACCCAACATACGCAGAGATTCTTGAACAACAAGCTCACGCCCTTGGCGCGTGTGCTTTAAATATCGATTATCGGATGTGTCATGAAATCTTAGTCGATTATGCTCGTAAACGTTTTATGCCAATTAGTGTGTGGACGGTAGATGAAGTTGATGTGATGAAACAGATGATTGATCTGGGGGTAGATGGGATAACAACGTACCACCCTTCTCTTTTACGAACATTATTGATGTAAAAGAGTTACCGGCGATCGGACTCGAACCGATACGAGATTGCTCCCAATAGATTTTGAGTCTATCGTGTCTACCAATTTCACCACGCCGGCGAGATAACAAACAAAACAGTACACCAACCTCATAGAAATTTCAATATATCTATCGAAGGTATCGTTCGATGTTTTCTTTATGTTCATCATAGCTGATTGCTGGATGAATTTCTCCACTTGGATCGTGAATGTAATAGTAGTAGGGATGAACTGATGGATATATTGCAGCATCCAATGCGGCCAAAGAGAGTGAACCAATCGGTGAGGGAGGAAGGCCTTTGAATCGACGTAAGTTAAATGGGCTTTGGGTATCTAACTCACTTTCAGTTAATTCTCGATCCCAGATATCTAAGGCGTAACGAAGTGATGCATCAATGCCTAAAGACATATCTGCTTTGATTCGGTTGGCAATAACACCACTGATGAGAGGCATTTGACTCACCTTGTTTGTCTCTCTTTGAATTAAAGAGGCAATAATGAGTACATCACTTACTGACCAGTTTTGCTCTTCAATTCGATCTAGGTACGCTCTTAATGCTTCAGTGAGTCGATCAAACATCTCATTTGCCAAACTATAAGCAACACCATCACTTAGGGAGATAGTATACTGTCCACTTAAAAACCACCCCTCGGTGAACGGAAGTCCCATAGATGTGTGTATCTGATGGACTGCTTTCAAGAAATCTCCACTATTGGCAACTTTTCGATTGACGAGGAGTTGGTCTATGACCTCAATGGTGTACCCTGCATAGACTGTGAGAGAGACATACCCTTTCTCTACTTGTTGTGGAGATAAGAGTGAGGCAACTTCGTCATAGCCCATCAATGGGGGGAAATGGTACGTTCCACTTTGTAGTGTTGTTGTGAGGTTTGTTTGCTCCAAATAGCGCTCTAACACATGAGCATCACGTATCACACCCTTAAACTCCAGTAATTCAGTAATAGCTCGTGCCCCCATTCCTGGTGGAATGTCCACTTCAATGAGTGTGGGTTCAACTGAAGAGTACACCTCTAAAAGGGGCTCTTTGTAGAATCGATTGTAGAGTACAGAGAGGCCAATAATGACAATGAGCATACACGCAACAATTAAAATAGTAATTGAAACTTCAGGGTCAAATGTATCTCTCTTTTTTGTAACTACCTGAGCTTTTGTCCTTTTTTGTCTCTTAGGTGGAGCTTTTTTCTTCGTTCCTGGTGCAGGTTTCTTTGGGGGAGTTTGAGACGTAGAGCCTTTTCTTTTACTAGATTGAGAACTCCCTTTGTTTGGTACAGAAATAGAAGGTTTCTTTGAGGGAGTTTTAGATGAAGTACTAGGCCCCTGAGGCTGAGAACTTTTTTTGTTAGATTGAGATGAAGAGGGTGTTGGCTTTGCCTCTTTTTGAGCTTCTGCTTCTTTTTTTCTTTGTGCTACAATTTTTTGTGCATCTTCACGAGTAGGGGTTTTGATGTCGTCTTCAGTTGTCCGAAATGGTGCTTTTGCCACAATCTACTCCTTTTGCTCTGATGAGAGAGATAAGGCTCTTTTAAGAGATCCAATCTGCTCTCGATGCATCGCTATAGAGTGTTGAATTTCACTGATTTGACGATTATGTTGCTCAATAGTTTGTCTAATGTGTCTGATTCGCTGCTCATCTTGTTCAATTAAAGAGATACACTCTCCAATCTGAGTTTCGAGCTTTAATTGTTCAATCTTATTATTCAGTTGGAGTCGAATTCGTTCATGACGTTGAATTTGATCGTAACAACTTAAAATTTCTTCACTGAAGTTGATTTTCTCCCACTGGCTTTGGTTACGACACACCTGTTGAGCATATATTTGAGCTAACAAAGAAGCGTTCTCTTTTTCCTCTTTGAGTTGAGATTGTAGCTCTTCTATTTTGCGCTCAATAGAACCATGCACTCCAACAGCAACTAAGCGTCCTCTCTCCTCTTTGATTCTTTTTTGAATAAGGGCTATCTCCTCTTGCCATACTCGAATGTGTTGAGATAACTCATTGTATTGTTGATCTAACTCAGTAGCTTTCTCACTCTCTAGTAGTCTAATAGAGTGTGATTCACAAATAGCTTTACCTGTTTCAACGTAATACTCATCTCGCTCTTTCATCGATTTTTTCAACTGATATGAAGCAACTAGTGAGTTAATACGTGTTTTTAGATTGAGTAAAAGAGGTTTTTTCTTTGCCTCAAGTGCCAGAACCTCTTTTGTTTGAATCAATTGGCCGAGTTGTTTTTGTCGCTCTTCTAATGTAGGAAGAATCTCTTTTATTGCATCAGAGAGGACATCTGAGGAACTCTCTTCCCATGCAATGACTCCAATGCGGGCATAGACAATATGCAGTAATTGAGTGTTGTGTTGAATATGGTCTTTTAATGTAGAGATCTGGGAAGTGCTTGTGATGATATGTTGGTCTATTGAGTGTAGATGGGTAATTCTCTTTTCTAACTCATCGACGATACGCTGTTGTTGATCAAGAGCTTGGAAGTGGGATAAGAGGTCATCTTCAATAATGGGATGAGGAAGATGAAGAAGTAACATCCCCAATTCGGATTGGAGCAATGAGATGTCTCGGTCGACCGTAGAAATGTGTTGTTGTATCACCTCAATTTGGCTTTTTTGCCGGCCCATGTGTCTCTCTTTTCCCTTTGTTTTGCAATACTACCATAAAGGCTGTTCCTTGACAAAGCAAGCGCCTGTAGCTATCCTGAGCGAAGATGGAATAAAGAGCATCAGATGAATGGATTTGCCGTGGAGGTGGTATGACACATCAAGCTATCCCCTCCTTGCTTCGTAACGCGCTACACAAACAACAATCACAAAAACAAAAGAGACGTCCTTTAGTTGTAGAGGTAGACTCACACGTCGTCTCGATCTCCTTGTTGCGCTCTCAAGAGTTGTCACAACAAAAACTCCCTTCTAAAAAAAAGAGACCAACCTCAGTGGCAAGCCAACCAACGTTGTTGCTTCTTTTATCACAAGAGCGCTTAGAGATCCTCTTAGCAGATAAAAACAATCCACTTTGTAAGCACATTGTCTGTTTAAGTGAACACCAAAGTCCAAAAGCAGATCTGAGACGTCTCTCATCTCACTCACGTATCTTAGCGACAACACCACAACGGGCAATTGATCATATCCGACGGGATAATATTTTCCTCAGTTCTACTCAAGCTTTAGTTGTTGCCTACGATTTTCTTCAAGGCAAAGAGGAAGATGACATCTTATTTCTTACTCGACAAAAGGCCTTTTTAGATGATTGTCGTTTCATTTTCACTAAATTACGAAACGACACCATCATCGAGTTATTTGTCTCATCAGAAGATCACCTTCCTCGTCGCATCGACGAATTAGCCGATAACATGCTTCTATTGGCTAAACAAACATGGGAGCGCCCTTTGTATCCACTACGTGTGATACCAGTTCCATCGCTCACTAACAAGGTCGTAGAAGAGACACTTTACGCCCTACATTCAGATCCCTACCTTCTTATCGGAAACAAAGAGAACCAGTGGGAGATCGATCCTAAAGTCTATCCTCGAATAACAAGTAGAAGCATTGGATTCGCACACTTAGAGAGCTTACAAGTGCCTCAAGTCTCTACGGTGGTGTGTATCGACTTAGACGAGGAATCATTAGTCTCTGTAATCCGTCAAATCAACGAATGGGAGCACCCCATTACCCAGATTGTAGCACTAATCAGAGAATCAGAGGCACATACCATTACAACATCTAAGGAGAACTTATTGATGAACAACACGACAAAACCTCTTTATGAATCAGACGAGGTACTCAGTGGAAAAATTCAGATGCTTGTGGCTAAACTCAACATCGATGAAAACCCAGAAGAGATTGAAGAATTAAAAAAGATTATTAGAAGGAATGTCCCATTTTATCGTCGAGGCCATTTTTCGGCCTACTTACTCAGAGAGCTTCTTGGCTCTCCTGTGAAAAAAACTCCACAGCAACAACAAAAAGTAGCTAGGCCCTCTAGCCCAGCTCCCAAAAAAGGAGCTCGGAATATTCCAGAAGATGCTAAAACACTCTATCTCAACATTGGGAATATGAGAAAACTCTATGCAAAAGAGTTATCTCAAATTTTCCAACAACAATTAGAGATCACAGCTAAAGATATCTATTCGATTCGAATCCATCCCAAATTCTCTTTTGTTACTCTCTCTCCCGAGAATGCTGAAAAAGCGATTGAGAAGATGCAAGGACTCGAAATTAGAGGCCGCACCCTCAGTGTGAGCTACTCGCACAATAAATAGAGATGAGACTTGAAGTAATACCGTTAGGTTTGTATCAGGCTAATTGTTATCTTCTGATTAAAGAGAGAAAGCTCTGGGTCGTAGATCCAGGCGCTCAAGGAGAAGAATTAGCCTCTTACATCATCGACAAAGGCCTTTCGATCCAAGCGGTATTACTTACTCATACCCACTTTGACCACATCTTAGCTCTTGGTGAACTAGTTGCTTCATTTCCCCCTTTTGAGATTGCTGTTCATTCAAAAGAGGCACGTTATTTAGGAGAACAAGGAAGGGCATTATTACAACACATCGCCCAAAGCGTCGATTCTCTTCAAGGAAAAAAGATGTTACACCAGTGGGATACTCTTCCTGAACCTACGTTGTTATTAGAAGATAACGATTATATTCAAGACATTGATTTACAAGTTATTCATACTCCTGGGCACAGCCCTGGAGGGGTCTGTTACTACCATAGACAAAGTGGCACTCTTATCAGTGGGGATACCCTATTTGCCCAAAGTATTGGCCGAACAGATCTACCATTTGGCGATAGTGACACGCTCATCACATCGATAAAAACAAAGTTACTTACCCTTGATGAGAATACGATTATCTACCCCGGTCATGGGGGTGTATCGACAATTATTCAAGAGAAACAACACAACCCGTTTCTCTAATTTACCACGACTTTCTCTTTGGTCCCTCAGAACCAGTTTTACAACTGACACACAACACAGCATACGGAATGGCTCGTAGGCGCTCTTCGGGTATCACTTCACCACATTGTAAACACACCCCATAACGACCGTTACGAAGACGAGCTAAAGCCGCTTCAACACTCTTGAGTCGATTAGCTGCATGAAGATTCAATGCTTCGATCTTTTTACTTGCAATATCATCAGCTGCAATATCTCCAAGATCCCTTGCCCCCATGGAGTTCATCATGGTGCGAAAATCTTCATCTTCTGAGGCTATGCTCTCAAGAATCTCTTTGCGTAATTGTAACAGCAGTTCTTCCATCTCAGCATAAAACTCTGCACTCATTCCACGTACCTCTTCATCATAGTAAAAACAGTAACATTAAAGATGAAGTCCTTTTTCCGATTCGTCAAGTATAATCTTCATGATTTAAGGCAAAAATACATAACATATAGGAACACACCTCACCGAAGGTGAGTTTCTGAGATAAAGAGATTACAGGCATTGAGATTTTATGGGAGAGAAAACTCTCCTAAGTGAGTTTGTAGTGCCTCTCTCATTTTCTGATTGGCAGCTTGTGCAGCAGTAGAACCACCAAAGCCTTCAGAGATGAGTTGAGATGCTGGATCAAAACTACG
This sequence comes from Sphaerochaetaceae bacterium, assembly GCA_041655255.1. Classification (GTDB taxonomy): domain Bacteria; phylum Spirochaetota; class Spirochaetia; order Sphaerochaetales; family Sphaerochaetaceae; genus JBBAFS01. The sequence continues at coordinate 14,461 of JBBAFS010000004.1, read as the reverse complement.
TGTGATATTCTCTAATGGAATCGAACACAACACCCACACACCCCCATCAGAGTCGATCCACATCTCTTCGGTAGTGACACCAACAAGAGATTGTTCGGCGACTTGGACACTAACTACTTCTAAAGCATCTAAGGCCTCGCGGTTGCCATCAGTTCCAGCATCGCTCAGGTAGTTAGTGACAACCTCTTTTACCGATGTTTCAATATATTCTGCAATGACGTTTTTAGCCTCTAAGGTCGCCCGTTTGATCGAAGCTTGCCGATCTGATAACTTTCCGTATCCAGTAGCATAAAATTTATCTTTAGAAGAGACGTTTTTATAGACCCAAGAAGGTTGAGCAATCCCATCTAATCCAATAACACCACTAGTTGGCTTATCCCTAAAAGAGACACAACTGCTAAGAATAAGGATAAGGGTGAGTATCACAACAGCTACTTTCGTTTTCATACGCTAGCTCCTTAGAGGGAGAAGCCCCTCGCTTATCATATACCACAATGTATCAGTGAAAGCAATTTAACTCACCATCCTATAAGAGAAACTGATCTACAATAGCCTCTAATTCACCATAGGTGGTTGTATGTGGAAGATCGTGTTCACTATCAATAATACGTTGAGGAGCTTTAAACAAAGCTCCGCTATCAGCTGCTCTAATCATCGAAAGATCATTGTACGAATCTCCTGCTGCAAAGACTTCATAACCAATACTCTTTAATGCATTCACTGCTTTTAACTTTCCATCGTGCTGTCTGAGTGTATACCCACTGATTCGACCCTCTTCGTCGATAATGAGGTGGTTACAAAACAGTGTTGGCCATGCTAACTTTCTCATCAGTGGTCGTGAAAATTGAATAAAGGTATCACTAAGAATAATAAGTTGTGTTTTAGAACGAAGACTCTGAGTAAACTCTAAAGCACCCTCAAAGGGCTCAAGGGTCTCAATAACATCGACTATATCGCTTAAAGAGAGACCTTCTCGATCTAAGATGGCGAGTCTACCTCTCATTAACACATCGTAATCGGGTTCATCACGGGTTGTTTTCAACAATTCATCAATACCAGTTTTACGGGCAACATTAATCCAAATTTCAGGTACTAACACCCCTTCTAAGTCTAAACAAACAACCTTTTGCATCCTTTCACTATCCTTTTTATAAACGTAGTATCGCTTTATAGTGCCGACAAATACTCTTTATGGCAAGTGATTTATTCCATCTAGGAATATCTTGCTTTAGTGTGCTACACTTGCTCCATGGAAAACAGCCGAAATTACCTATTAGTTGCTTTTTTAGGGTGTAGTATTGCAGTGATGGTTGTGGCAAACACCATCTTAGGCCAAAGAGCAACTATGGCTCTTTCGTTTATTATTAACCAAGTTATCGGTATTATCCTCGCTACGTTGGTTCTCCCTTTTTTAAGACCAAAAAAAAGGCGAGAGAGTATTGCGTGGTATTGGTACTTTGGTGGTGTGTATGGATTTTTTATCATCCATGCGAATTTCATCACTGTCACTCACATCGGTGCAGCCTTTAGTATGGCTACAGCAGTCTTTGGACAAACAATAGGATCGCTGTTGTTTGACTTAACTGGGTTTATGGGGATGAAAAAACACCCCATTACGAAAAATAAAGCTGTTACCCTTGTTATTAGTTTAATTGGAATTATTATCATGAGTCTTCAAGGAGGCTCTTTTTCAATCCCTTATATCTTAATCGGAATCGGTAGTGGAGCTCTTACCATGATTCAAATGGTCTATAACTCCCGCTTTGCTGAGAAAAAGGGGATTCTCTTTAGTGCCCGACACACTGTTATCACAGGGCTCTTATTTGCCCTTGTCGCCTATTCGGTTATGGGCTTTAAAGCCACAGTGGGACCAATTTCAGTCATTCGAGATATTCCTATTTTGTTAGTTGTTACAGGGGGAATTCTTTCGATTGTCATTGTGAGTGGAGCAAACTACGTAGTATCTAAAGTTCCTGCCCTTTACTATGCGTTATTACTCAGCTCTACTCAGATACTGGTATCAGTATTTCTCGATTACTATTTCTTTGATCTCTTTAGTATCACTCTGTTAATTGGAGCTTTAGTCATTTTAGTTGGAATGGGAATTGGTACTTTCATGGGCCAGAGGAATTAAATACGATTTAGTTGTTTCTCCCACTGAGATAATAAACCCCTCTTTTTCTAAGGCACCTAAAGCTGTTTCCATCTTCTGACTATCTGCTTGGAGGTTGGAGGCTATCTCATCGTATGTGAGAGGCCCTTTTTGTTGTAATAAAAACAACATGTTTGAACGAACTTCACGTAATGAACCTTCAAAGCGGCTCTGTTTTGTATAGTGGGCACTTCGACGATTAGGATTAGCTACTATCTTTCTCAAATGGACTCCCCAATCCATCAGTGCATAGTACCAATGCTTAAAATCTGTTTGTAAGAGAGCTAAGGCCTCTAATTCCTCTTTAAGAATTGAGTCGTGAACCTTTTCACAATGGGGATGAAAATGGTGAATTAACACCCGTCGAATATTGGTCTCTAAATAGATCGACTTTTGATGAAAAGCAAATGAGAGTAGAGCAGCACTTGTCGCCTCTCCTACCATGGGAAGAGCCATCAGTGCACTTTGATCTGCTATGAGAGTGTAATTCCACTCTCTACTTCTTTGAGCGATGGTGTGAAGAGCTAAAGCTCGACGATTATACCCAAGTCCCTTCCAAGCTGCTAACACCTCTGTAAGAGTCGCTGAAGCTAAATCTTCAAGTGTTGGCCAAAGAGTAAGAAACAACTCGTACTTTGGTTCAACACGCTCTACTTGGGTTTGTTGCAACATCAATTCACTAAGTAAGATTTTATAAGGATCACTTGTATCACGCCATGTGAATATCCGTTTATGTTGGGCATAGTAGTCCCAAATAAACGATGAGAATTCTGCTAACACATGAGATTTTTGAGTGTCACTAAGAGAGAGGAAATCTACAGGATCAGGACTCTTCAACAGAAGACTCCTCTTTTGTCCGAGTCGCTTTGCGCTGTTCCCGTTTATCTCGTCGTGCAGCTCTTTCTCGTGCACGCCGCCGCTCCTCTTCCACGATCTTCCGATACGATTTACCACTACCAATTAACACAGCTATAGGTTTAAGACTCGTCACATTGGCACAGAGTATCTGAATCACACTGGTAATTGGAACAGCTAAGAACATCCCTGCTATCCCCCAGATATATCCCCAAATGGAGAGAGAGACGAGAATGATGAAAGGACTTAAATTGAGTTGAACCCCTTGCATGCGTGGATCAATGATATTACCTAACACCATTTGTATTGAGATCATCAACACAGCGACATACACAATATTTCCCCAGTTTGGGAAGAACTGCAGTAGTGCCATTAAAATTGTCATCAGCGTAATAATGATTGAACCAATTGAGGGGATAAAGTTAAGCACAAAAGCCAACACTCCCCACATCACAGCGAAGTCTAATCCTGTGGCTAAAGCAGCTAAATAGAACAACACACCTGTAGCAAAGCTAATGAGAGCTTTGAGTAGCAAGTACTTTGATATTTGACGGTTCACCCGTTCAAACATCACAGCGATTCTCATCCCCTTACCTTGAGGTGCAGCAATTTTCAACTTTGGGATCATCGATTGTCGCTCCATCAATAAAAAGAGGACAAAGATGTAAATTAAAGAAGCGGTTGAGATGATATCAAAAGCTTTACCACTAACTGAATATAAAGAGCTAATAATAAGACCTTGCCAATCGACATTTAAATATGAGAGAAAGCTCGATCCTGTGTCTAAGTTCAATATTTCAGCTAGCCACGCATCGATAACGACAAACCGTCTAATATACATAGGCAGTCGTCTAATTAATAAATCGATCGTGAAAAAGAAAAACCACCCTGTAAAAAGAAATAAGATTGCCAATAGCGCCATCGCTATGACAACACCTAACCAACGTGGAATTTTTAGTTTTTCTAATCTATTTAAAAAAGGATTAAACAGGAGAAAAAGAAACAGTGAGATAAAAAGAGGTAGTGTGACTGTTTTTGCAAATTTCAATACTACCGCAACTAAGATAACGGCAATAACGAGGAGCGCTGTTTTTCCTGCATCTTTTGGTGTTTTGGCTTTCTCTACCATAAACGTACTATATGCTAGCTAGGAAAATACTGCAATATCTGATACATCTGGCATATGAATCAGCTCGATAAATTTCAAATAGTATTAGTAGAACCCCAATCAAGTGAGAATATCGGTTCGGTATGTCGAGCAATGAAGACGATGGATATCCATCGTTTGGTGATTGTAAGTTCAAAAGAGTACGACCTTGAGCGCATTAAAGCTCTCTCGGTCCACGCCTTTGATCTCTATGAGAACCACCGCAGATTCTCACATCTCAAAGAGGCCCTCAGCGATAGTGTCCTTAGTGTTGGAGCAACTCGAAGAAAAGGGAAAAATAGAAAATATTTCTTTTTAACACCACAACAGTTGATACAAAAAACAAACACCATCTCAAAAGGACCAATCTCAATAGTGTTTGGTCGAGAATCAGATGGGTTAACTGAAGAGGAACTTCATCTGTGTAACTTAGGACTCACTATTGAAACAAGTTCCTCTTTCCCTTCTCTTAACTTAGCCCAAGCTGTTCAAATTGTGACCTACACATTGTATACATCCACTACCCCTGTTTTAGGTTTTCAGCCAATTAGTGCATCTCAAGTGAACAAGCTTGCTACTCATGCAGCTCAGGCTTTAGAGGAGATACACTACTACAATCAAAAAGATCGCCTTGAAACTGAGCGCTTTTTTACCGATTTGTTAGCTCGTTCTTCTTTAAGTGAGAAAGAGTCAAAGCGATTAGAAAAAATGATCACTAAAGTGATGCGCTTACAAGCGCAAGGAGAGTGATATGAAAGAACCATTTCTCAATCCCCTTCCTCGAATTGTTGCCCACCGTGGAGATAGCCACGCCTATCCAGAGAACACCTTAGAGGCTTTTATAAGCGCCCATAAGATGGGTGTTGATGTGATTGAAACAGATGTCCATCTTACAAAAGATAACCACATCATTGTATGGCATGACCCAACCTTAGAACGAAACACGAACGGTTCAGGCTTAGTAGAAAACTACACACTCAAAGAGTTAAAACAACTCGATGCTGGTTACACATTCACACCCGATGGGGGAAAGACCTTCCCCTTTCGTAATACCGGGATAAAGATGACCACCTTAGATGAGGCATTACAGGCACTTCCAGATCAACGATTCAATGTCGATTTGAAAAGTAAAGAGGAAGGAATTGTCGATGCTTTTGAAGAGGTTGTGAAACGACATAACGCTGAAGAGCGTATCTTATGTGCAAGTTTTCACCTTACACACCTAAAGCGGATGAGAGAACAAAATAAGAGTATTCTCACAAGTCTTACCACACTGGAAGTCATTCCTTTATTGTTAAAACAAAAATTACGTATCCTTCCTAAAGAGTTAGGCAACAAACACACTATCGTATTTCAAGTGCCCGTAGAGCAGTGGGGAATTAAGGTGATTACTTCAGACTTTGTAAAGCAGTTTCACAAACGTGGAGCCGTGATTCAAGTGTGGACGATTAATGATGAAGATCAGATGCGTCAACTTTATGCTTTAGGTGTCGATTCTATTATGACTGATAACCCTGAGCTTCTCCTTAAAGTAGCTAAAGAGTTCTCTTTTAGATAAGACGGGGGTATGTCCCCTCTTCTAAGCTTGTTGGATCAATATTCCGAGCTTCAATCTCTAAGAAATAGCGATACGTGCTTACTTTCAGTTCCCCTGTTGCGGCATCATCACAGACAACAACCGCCTTTGGATGGGTTTGTAAGTGACTACACGGCCAACTTTGGCTAATAGGTCCTTCAACCATCACTTGTAAAGGGAGTGCTTTATTGAGTCCTGAAACAATAAAGAGGACTTGATCGGCATCTAAGATTGTTTTTAACCCTACGGTAATGGCATATGGGGGAACTTTGTTAATATCATCATCAAAGAATCGACTGTTAGCCACCTTTGTCTCATAGGTCAATGTTTTAAGACGTGTCACTGAGGTGAGCGAACTAAATGGTTCGTTAAATGCAATATGACCATCTGAGCCTACCCCTCCTAAAAAGAGGTTAATACCGCCAACATCCTTAATAGCCTTCTCGTAATCTTTACACTCTTTACGTACATCTGCAGCATTCCCATTGGGGATGTGGATATTCTTCTGAAGAATATCGACATGTTTGAAAAAGGTGTGCCACATATAGGTGTTGTAACTTTGAGGATGATCTTTAGGAATTCCCACATACTCATCCATATTAAAGGTCACAACATGTTTAAAACTGACTCGTCCAGCTTTGTGCAATTGAATCAATTGGTTATATGTCCCAACTGGAGTTCCTCCAGTTGGAAGTCCTAAGACAAAAGGGTCATCCGCTGTAGGGTTATACTCATTAATGGTTTTTGCAATATATTTTGCCGCCCACTGTGACATTTCGTCATACGTCTTTTGAATAATAACTCTCATTGGATCCTCACTTTGCAGATTCTACAAAAGAATTAAATCACGAAAGTAGTGCCTACACAAGCGTTATATGATAACTCCACCACCTAACACCACGTTGTCTTTATAAAAAACAGCCGATTGTCCTGGGGTAATAGCCTTCTGTTTTTCGGCAAATTTCACTTCGATTGAGAGTTCATCAATGGGAGTAATAAGCGCTACTTTAGGTTTTTGAGTTGAGCGAATTTTAGCAACTACTTCCATCGGCTCAGTAAGGTGATCAAAGGCGATCCAGTTTAATTTTGAGGCAACTAATCCCTCTTTGAATGTCTCTTCTACCCCGCCTACAACAACTCGATTATGTTCTGCATCTAAAGAGAGAACATACAGTGGATTCTCAGCTGATACTCCTAGGCCTCTTCTTTGACCTATGGTGTAATTCCAATATCCTTGATGCTCCCCTACAATCTCTCCAGAGGAGGTGATAATCTCCCCTCTTTGAGGTGGAGAGCCTAATAAGTCACTGTAATCACCTTTATAAAAATCCTGACTCTCCCCTTTTTGCTCAGTGAAAAATCCTTTTTCAATGGAGAGTTGTTTCACATCTTTTTTTCGTAGATGTCCTAAAGGAAAAAGAGTCTCCGAGAGTTGCTTTTGAGTAAGGCGGTATAAGAAGTAGGTCTGATCTTTTGTTTCATCAATACCTCTGTGTAAGAGCCATCTTCCATCTTCAAAGGTAATATTGGCATAATGACCCGTTGCAAAGGCATCAAAGGCTAACCCTTGTTGTCGAGCAACACTCACAAGAGCACCGAATTTAATATAACTATTACACCAAACACATGGATTAGGTGTTCTTCCTGCTAAATACTCATCTTTAAAATTAGAAAGAACAATCTCTTCATACTCTTTGGCACAATCAATGACATGGTACTCAATTCCCAATCGTTCACTGATTCGACGAGCCTCGTTAATATCTTCTTTTTGATTTGGTCCAAAACAGGCATCTTGCATGAACTCCCCTTGAAACGGGTTCTCTTCACGCCACGTCGACATGGTAACACCTACGACTTCATGTCCCGCCTCTTGAAGAAGTAAGGCGGCAACGGAGGAGTCGATCCCTCCACTCATTCCGACTAAAACACGCATCTATTCTCCCACACACATCAGTGTGATTGCTATAAAGTAAAAAGACCGCTTCGGAATTACCCAAAAGCGGTCGTTAGCGAGGATGACGGGACTCGAACCCGCGATCTACGGCGTGACAGGCCGTCGCGATAACCAACTTCGCTACACCCTCATCAATTGCATTAGGAAAATACACCATCATTTCACTTTTGTCAAGCGAGGGCAATGACTCATCATGAATCTTAGTAAACCAGAAATGAATTATTCCTTAACAAAAGTATAAAACTAATTCCCTTTAAATTCTTCCATCCCCACCGAAGTTCCATCAGATATTCCAATTTGGGCTAAAACTATCCAAATAGTTTTAAGAATTATCTTAACATCCAGTAATAAGGAGAGATTTTGAACATACTTTCTGTCATGTTGAAATTTCTCATCCCACGTTACTGCATTTCTCCCATTTACTTGAGCAAGTCCTGTTAAGCCAGGACGGACTAAATGCCTCTGATTTTGTTCTTCTGAATATAGTGGTAGGTATTTTACGAGTAATGGCCTTGGCCCTACAAAACTCATATCACCTTTTAAAATATTCCATAATTCTGGTAGTTCATCGAGACTAGTTGAGCGAAGCATCTTACCAAAACGTGTTACTCTAAGAGCTTTTGGTATCATGTTTCCCTCTTCGTCTAACTCACTACTCATAGTTCTAAATTTATAGATTGAAAATATTTTCTCATGACGGCCAGGCGTTGTTGCTTAAATATCACTGGGCTCCCTAAGCGTATTTTCACCATAAGAGCAACAATTAAAAGTATTGGAGAGAGTATAATAAGTAGCAACAAACTACCTGTAAAATCTAACACTCTCTTAATAAACTTGCTGTATATCATAGTAAATTTTCACACCCTCTTTCATATGAAGCAACTTTATGTTGAGTAAAGGATCTCTTTCTTACCAACATTATTAATCATGCATCGTTATGGAGCTTTTTTAAGGTTTTGTATCGCTAATGAAATACTTTCCCTGAAATATTTTCTCTTAATTTTTTTGCTGGATTTCCAACCATGACAGACTTATCAGGGACATCTTTTAATACGACAGAACCCATTCCAATGATTACATTATCACCAATGGTCACTCCTTCTCTAATTAAAGCGCCGCTTCCAATATAAGTGTAAGATCCAATGTTCACATTACCACTTATGGTAACATTGGGAGATATTACCGAAAAGTTTCCGATTGTTACATCATGACCAATGACTGCGTGTTTATTAATATAGCTTCCATGTCCAATATAGCCATCACAAGTAATGGTAGATCCCCTATGTATAACAACACCCTCTGAAACTTGCGTCTTTGGGGAAACTACAGCACTTGGTGCATAAAGTGTAATTATAGAACAATTATATTTTTTAAGTTTGTTGAAAAGGATTTCTCGAGATCTCGGCTCTCCAACACCGATGACGAACTCTGAAGTCTCATTTTTGGAATTAGAGATTGCTTCATTAAGAGTGAAAACTGGTAATTCGTGGATTGTTTTATTGCTTGTTATATCATCAACAAAGGAAACTTGTTCCCATTTTTGAGTTTCAAGTGCTAATTCAGAAAGCTCTTTTCCAGCTCCCCCCCCCCGTATATATATAGATGGCGCATAGAGTTATCTCCTCAAATCTACTTATTAGCCTGTACTAAAATACATTCTATTCATGTTTTAACAAAACTAAAACTCTCTCATTTGGTTAATTCTTTTCTACCACAGAGTATTGATGAATTCCAAAAAAACCATATCATGGAACAAGGTACAACTCAACAAACAACTGTGTTGTTGTTATTGTTCTGCGAAAACGATACCTCTTAACTGTTCTGCGATTACAATACCTTTTAATCCTTTTTCTCTAAACAAAGATGCCCCCTTCATAAAGGTGGTGTATACTACAGCTTAAGGAGATTATCGCTATGCAAACTACGATTTTGCTCTTTTTTCAAAAGCATGCTACCCCTCTTTGGGATGCTCTTGCTCAAGGAATTACCTTCTTTGGAGAAGAAACTCTTTTTATTTTGTTGATTGCAACACTGTTATGGGCAGTCTCTAAGTCAAAAGGGTTTGTGATGTACTCAACACTATTTAGTGCTCTCATCGGAATGAGTGTATTAAAAGCTATTATTCGCTACCCTCGACCTTTTACCGTCATAGAGTCTTTAGAGGGGAAACGTTTAGCCACTGCTACTGGTTACTCCTTTCCTAGTGGACACACCACTGGTGCTGCCTCTTTTTATTCAGCAGCAAGTCTTACCTATAAAAAGAGAGTCATCTCTATTGTATGTGCTTTATTGATTGTGCTGGTGGGGCTTTCACGTCTTTATTTAGGAGTGCACTGGCCTTTAGATGTCTTTGGAGGCTTAGTATTGGGAATCACAGTCTCAATTATTGTCCACCCTTTGGTAGTAAAAGTGTATGAAGATAAAAAGCTCCTAGTTCGCTTCTCTTTGATTGTTGGTATTGTAGCTTCTTTAATTGCAGCTCTATTGGCCCTCTTATTGGCAACAAAGAGAGCAGATCAATTAGCTTACTCTGATCCGATGAAACTTGCTGCTTTAGCAGGAGGAGGATACCTTGCGTTTGCCTGGGAGCAAACACACCTTCATTACTCCACCGATGGCTCTTTAGTGCTTAAAATTATTCGTACCCTTGTCGGTTTAGCCGTTGTCTTTGGTATTCAAAGTCTTAAATCACTCTTAGGAAGTCATGAAGCTGTTACCCTTTTGAGATATATACTCATTGGATTGTGGGTACCAGCTTTATATCCATACCTTGGAATGAAAGTGGGATTGTTTACTTCTTCTTATCCGCAAGATCTTCCATCATCTGTTGAGTAAGAGCTTCTAAAGCTGAAAGATCTTTTTTCATCTCATTGGGGAGGGGGAAGTTAATCTTTCCCCATTTCCCATAATAACCGTAGCGTCCGTTATAAACAGCAAGGGCTTTACCTTCATACTCTTTGAACTCTTTAATTGGAGTAGCAGGAGCTCTTTTTCCTCTTTGTCCACCTCGAGTGGGTTTCGGTTGAGCTAATAAAGCTAGTGCCTCTTTGAGGGTAATACTAAAGACAGCTTCTTCATTTGGGAGAGATCTAAACTCCCCGTTACTTCCTACATATGGTCCATAACGTCCGATGGTGGCTACGACATCTTTGTTTGTATCGGGATCAAGACCAACAGTTCGTGGAAGATTGAGATATTGAAGGACTTTTTCAAACTCTAAGGTTGCTAAATCGACCCCTTTAGGAACTGATGCTGTTTTAGGTTTGGGATTTTCGTCACTTTTTAACCCTAATTGGTAATAAGGTCCAAATTTTCCACTTAACAGATACACATCCAGGTTTGTCTCAGGATCTGTTCCAATACTTTGTAGTTCTTGTTCTCCGTTTTTAATTTCAATAAGGGACTCTAAGTCACTTTGGCTAATATTCCCAGGATAGTAATCTTGAGGGATACTTGAACGAGCTTTCTCCCCTTCTTTCACCACATACGGCCCAAAGCGTCCTATCATAATGGTAATAGGCTCACTAATATGAGGAAGTTCAATTTTTTTGGCCTCAGCGGGAGAAACTGATTCAAGTTTCTCATCGACTTGGCTTTTAAGCCCCTTCTCTCCTTCGTAGAAAGTTTTAAGGTAATCGAGTTGTTGAGCTTTCCCTTCTGCAATCGCATCAAGGTGATCTTCCATATCACTGGTGAATTCGTAATCAACTAACGAGCCAAAGTGGCGTTCAATAAGTTGGATCACAGCAAATGCGACAAAGGTGGGAACTAAGGCAGTCCCATCTTTTACGACGTACGATTTTTCCAATAATCGATCAATGATTGGAGCATAGGTAGAAGGTCTTCCTATTCCCTTTTTTTCAAGTTCTTGAACTAAAGTCGCTTCGGTGAATCGAGCTGGAGCTTTAGTCTCATGACTCACACTCTCTAAAGAGTGAAGAGTTAATGTATCACCAACTTGTAACTCGGGTAACAGTCGCTCGCTATCTTCTAATGCCGCTTCAGGGTCATCTTTCCCTTCCACATAGGCTCGAATGAATCCAGGAAACACAATTCTATTACCACTTGTTCCAAATTGAGTATCTTGAGCCTCAATTTTCACAATGGTTGAAGCTTTAATGGCATCGGCCATTTGACTTGCTAAAGCCCGTTTCCAAATTAAATCATAGAGTGCTCTTTCACTCCCTTTCAGGTTTGTATCTTTAGGGTGGACAAAGCTCTCTCCTGCAGGGCGAATTGCTTCGTGAGCTTCTTGAGCTGATGCACTTTTTGAACTGTATTGCCGGGTGGTGTGGTGTAAGTACTCTAAACCAAAGAGTTTTCCAGCAGCATCACGAGCAGCATGTAACCCCTCTTGGCTTAAGGTAGGACTATCAGTACGCATGTAGGTGATGAGTCCACTTTCATAGAGTTTTTGGGCAATTCTCATCGTCTCTTTGGCACTGAGACGAAGTTTTCGACTCCCCTCTTGTTGCAATGTACTTGTAATAAAAGGGGGAGAGGGGCGTTGTTTATTCTCTTTTTCTTCAACTGAGATGACTTTCCAACTCCCCTTTTGAAGCTCTTCTGCTAAAGAGAGGGCTTCTGTTTCATCGAGTTGTAACACCCTTTTAGGGTTTTTCAGTTCTCCTGTTAGTGGGTCAAAGTCCTTACCAGTGGGAATACGCTTTGATCCAACCGATTCAAGTTTTGCCTCAAAGGGGAGACGCTCTCCACTAAGAAGTGTCGCTTTAAGATCCCAGTACTCACTGGAGACAAACTCCATTCTTTGACGCTCACGTTCAACGACCATTCTTAAGCCGGGACTTTGAACTCTCCCTGCCGATAGGTTCGCAACTGATAACTTACGCCATAAAAAAGGACTTAAGGTATATCCATAAAGACGATCTAAGATTCGACGTGTCTCTTGGGCATTAACCAAATCCATGTTTATCTCTCTTTTATTTTCAAGAGCACGGGTTATAGCTTTTTTAGTAATCTCATGAAAGACCATTCGACTTACAGGCACTTTTGGTTTTAAGATCTCCAATAGGTGCCATGAGATACTCTCTCCTTCACGGTCTTCATCTGTTGCTAACAACAGTTCTGAGCTTGTTGCTAACTCTGCTTTAATATCTTTAAGGACTTTCTCTTTCCCTTTACTAATGACATATTTTGGTTTGTAGTTGTTCTCAACATCAATAGATATATCTTTTGATGGAAGATCACGTACATGTCCGTTTGAGGCCATGACGGTATAATGTGATGGGAGAAACTTTTTTATTGTCCGAGCTTTGGTGGGAGATTCGACAATAATTAAAACCTTTCCACCCTCTGCGATGTGCTTTGCCATGATTGTACCTTTATGTGTCTGACTACACCTTTTGTGGCGTAACAGTCTACAGTTATAGAAAGAGAGACATCTTTTGTCAACGATTGACTTGTTCGGTCCATATGAACACAATAGCCGTATGAGATGCCCAACAGCTAAGGTAGCTATTTGTAAGAGAAACGTCTATCTCTCGGTGTTCATTGCAACTTTGTTGGTGTTATCAACCACAAGTTGCACCATACAACAACACCTTACATTGAATAACACACACAGTGGCTCATCGCAAAGCAATCTCGTTGTGAGTGATTTCTTTATCGATGTATTAGATGATATGAACGTCTTTTTAGAAGGCGAAGACTCATCGAGCTTTATTGCACATAGTGTGAACCAAGTAGCAACTAATTTGTTGTACAGTGCAACTGCCACCTCAGTTGGGACTCACACCACTGATAATAATTACACCCTTGTATTTGATTTTAGAAACTTCAACCGAGTCTTAGATGCGTTAAGTGGGTATGAGAAACAAACCATTGTGTATGTAGATGAACGTTCTGTGAAGTTTTCTCTCTCAATGGATAACTACGATCAATTAGAGAATATGGTCCCCTTTTTAGTCGATCCAAATTTTGAAACATTTGGCCCAAAGTATAATGAGGGGATGAGTAGTGACGATTATCTTGAGATGATGAGTTACATCTTTGGAAAAGGGGCAATTGGTGCTCTTGAAGATGGAGTGATCTCTTTAGAGATTCGCACTCCCTCTCCCATACAAGAGATTACACATGCCTACAAAGTAGACTCTTTTACCGCACGCTTTGACATCCCACTAGTCACTTTTTTATTGTTAGAAAAACCCATTGAGTGTTATGTGGCGTGGTAATTAAACATTAAATCTAAAGTGCATGACATCGCCATCACGCACCACGTACTCTTTTCCCTCAAGACGAAGTTTACCCGCCTCTTTCACTTTCGCTTCACTTTTATAGTGAAACAGATCATCACAGTGATACACTTCAGCTCGAATAAACCCTTTTTCAAAATCGGTGTGGATAATACCGGCAGCTTGGGGAGCCTTGGTCCCCTCTTTGAATGTCCACGCTCGGGTCTCTTTCTCACCAGCAGTAAAAAATGTTCGTAAACCGAGAGTTTCATAGCCTGAACGAATAAGATGATTAAGGCCCGATTCGTGTAAGCCAACTGATTCTAAAAACTCAGTTCGCTCTTCACTGCTCTCTAATGCAGCAATCTCTGATTCAATTTTCCCACAGATAGGGACAACTAATGAGTTCTCTTGAGCAGCAATCTCTTCAACAATACGTGTATACTCATTGCCCCCTTCAATACTCTCTTCGTCGATATTACACACATACAATACAGGTTTAATGGTAATAAGATGTAAATCACTGATGAGCTTTTTCTCATCATCACTTAAACCAAGTTGTCGTATCCCAATTCCTTCAGAAAGG
>JBBAFS010000003.1:0-59558 GCA_041655255.1 Sphaerochaetaceae bacterium | reverse complement strand
ATAATCCAATTTTATTGTGTATCGGCTCTAAAGAAGCAAGAAACTGAGAGTAGACTTTTTCATCAAGAAAAGAGGTGTTTATGTGTTGCTTTGGTGTAAAAGGGAGCGTTAAGGCATTAGGACATTTTATAGTGAAACGGAAAGATTCGGGTGTTTGGTTGTTGTAGGTGGTAACGACTTCTTTCTCAGGAAGGGCAAAACTCGATTCACCTAAGGACCAAAACCACTGATCGACTTCGACCATGGAATAGTGTTGGGCATACTCTTGTAGATACTCCATCGGTTTTAAATCAGAAGAGTAGACTAGACCCTTCCATGATGGATACTTCCAAGAACATGTTCCAAAGATAATACGACTCATACCCCCACGATACCTAAAAATATACGTGGGGGCAATTCATTACCTTAGGCTTTAACGTAAGAGCCATCAACAAATTTGAGTTTGTCTCCAACTTCAGAGTTCTCGGGGATATCCTCAAAAGGGATATTCACAAATCTTCCATCGGTTACTGTAACAGCAAAATCTTCTTCAAAACGTTCAATCGTATAGATTGTTTCCATGGTGACTCCTTCATGCAATTTTAGAGGAAAACCTCACAAGTAATATAATAGTGCAACGGACATAGAGTCAAATGGTATGCTTAAAGGCCAATAAACAACTCTTTGTTACTGATCTAAAGAGAGAAAACCTAATTCGCTACCTATACTTCGCATCCCTTCAATTGCCAGTTCAATCACTCGATCAAGTGAGAGATTAAGCATCTCAGTTCCTTTAGTAATAATTGAGCGATCTACTTGGGCACTAAACCCTTTTGTTTTAAATTTCTTTTTCACCGAAGAGACTGTTAAATCATCTAAACTTTTAGAAGGGCGCATCAATGCTGTTGCGTTAATCAAACCAGTGAGTTCATCGATTGTGAATAACACCTTCTCCATGGGATGAATAGGTTCAACATCACTGACAATCGTCCACCCGTGTGAGAGCACCGCTCTAATGGTTTGTTCATCTACATTGGCATCTTTAAGCATCTGAGGTGCTTTTTGAAGATGCTCATCAGGGTACAGTTCATAATCTATATCATGAAGAAGACCTACATTGCCCCAAAAATCTTCATCGTAGCCTAACTCTTGGGCAAATCGACGCATGACAGCTTCAACACTCAGACTGTGTCGAAGGAGATTCTCACTACTATTGTATTGTTTGTATAGCTTTAGTGCTTCACTTCTTGTCATAGCAAACTCCTTAAAGTCCTATGTACCACATCTCTTTGGGTTAGACAATCGTCTCTGTTTATTGTGTCCTCTTTCTAAGGGCGTTGCTCCTGATCCATCTTTTTAATCAAGATAAGTAAAAAGATAAGAAGCAGAGGGAAAAATGAAGCACCTAACATACCAATGCGTAGAGGAGAGAGGATAACATGTGTCGGTGCATTGTTCGCTAATACGCCAACAAGCCAAGGGGCAACAGCTGAACCTAAAGAGCCACTAGCACCAAGGAGGGCAAAAAGACCTGCCCCGAAATTCACTACATGGCGTGTGGCTAACACAATAGAGCCAGGCCACAGTAGTGCAATACCAGCTCCTGAGGCTGCACAAGCGATTAAAGAGATCATTGGGTGAGACACTAAGGCTGTGACAAGGTAACACAACAAGGTAAACAACGCTCCAACAAACATCACATTCCACATCTCATAGCGTTTGCCCCATGTGCTGTAGGCAAGCCGACCAGCTCCCAACAAAAGGGCAAACAGTGATAACCCAATTAAATTCCCCAAAGCCTTAGGAAGTTGCAAGGCGGCCTCTGCGTATGTACTTGCCACTGTGTAATGGTAATCTCACTTGCTCCTGCACATAATAAAGCTAACATCACCACCACTACATATCTATTTTTCAACAACGAGGTAATACTTCCACGGTGCTCCTTAAGAGCTTGAGGAGGAAATAAAGAACGAGTGAGGAAATAGGCATTTAGCAGGGGGAATAGGGACCAAAATAAGAGAATGTATGGCCAATACAATTCTCCAAAGAGGTACATCAGAAGTGTGGTAATAACGACAATGACAATGAGTCCCCAAGCAAAAAAGGAGTGCATGTAACTCATATTTGCAGCTTTCTCATCTGAGGGAATCGATTCTACAATAGCGCTTAATAATAACTCCATACATCCACCGCCAATCGAATACAGTACAGTAGAGAGTAAAAAAAGCGGGTAGGGGTGATTCGGAGCTATACGAGTAGAGAAGGCGAATAAGATAAATCCACCACTAAGAAACAGATGTCCACCTACAATAAAGATTTTCATCCCAAAGCGATCAACTAATGACCCAAAAGAGAGTGAGACAATCATCACAGTTAAAAAGGTGGTCAAGCTCAACCGACCAATCATCTCGTAGTTCAAGTTATAGTGCTTCATAAATGTTGTGTATAACAAAGGCACTAAGACAGTCACCAAGGGCATGAGAAAATTCCCAAAATTTGTGGAAGCTAATGTTCTTTTGTACATGAATGAGCCTATTGTATCGAGGATGACAATCTAAGTAAAGTTCGGATATAGTAAGATATGATTCAAAAAAAGAAACTGAAAGCTCTTTTGTTCGATTTAGATGGGACATTGCTTCATACTGCCAAAGATATTACCAATGCCCTAAATGTCGCTTTGTTAGCAGCTCAAGGAGAAGTCTTAAGTGTAGAGCAATGTATGACCCACGTTGGACGTGGGTTACGTAATGCATTAACTGGGGCTCTTCATGCTCAAGATATCTATCCAACACCGGATCAACTCAATACATTAATTGAGACAATGATGGAGGCGTATCGATCTCAACCGGTAGACTTTTCGTTTATCTATCCAGGGATGAGTGATCTTCTAGATCGTGCTGTGAAACACAACATGGTCTTAGGAGTTTTATCAAATAAGGCTGATGAATTAGTAAAAGTTATCGTAAAGCATTTTTTCTCTGATTACCCATTCGTATTTGTTGAAGGGGCCAGTAGTCGCTATCCTTTAAAACCCGATCCCTCTTCTCTATTATCTTTTAAAAAGAGCGTTGGATGTGAAGCTGATGAACTGATGCTCATCGGTGATAGCGAGGTCGATTATGTTACAGCTCAAAATGGCGGATGTGATGTTGCAATTGTGACGTGGGGATTTAGAGAAAAAAAAGAGTTAATCGCAGCAGGGTGTTCCCCTTTATGTGATACAATAGAAGATCTCAATGTGGAGGTGTTTGATGGACGTCACTGATCAAGTTAGAAAAGAGATTATACAAAAGGCTACACAGTACATTCGTGATGAGAAAGATGAGTTCTTTAACAAAGAAGTTGCCGATGCCCTTGATGAGGGGGCTTTTGAGCAGCTGTATGAACGTTTTTACAGTGAATTAGCTTTTGGAACTGCTGGGATGAGAGGAATCTTAGGTGGAGGCACCAATAGGATTAACTCATTTATGGTTCGTAAAGTGACTCAAGGATTTGCCAATTATCTACACAAGCACACCAAACATCCCAGTGTTGCTATTGCTTATGATACTCGTAACTACTCATCCGAGTTTGCCTTACAAACCGCCCTTACCTTATGTGCGAACAATATTCGAGTGATGCTCTTTGATACGGTGCGCCCTGTCCCAGTTCTCTCTTTTAGTGTACGTCATCTGAAGAGCACTGCAGGGGTGGTTATTACAGCAAGTCACAACCCATCAGCATACAACGGGTATAAAGTGTATTGGAGTGATGGGGGACAAGTAACACCTCCACACGATGTGGGAATTGCGAAAGAGGTAGAACGTATCACCAGCGATATGATTCTTCACATCGATGAACAAGAGGCCATTGAAAAAGGTCTGCTTACTTATATGCCTCCCGAAGTAGAACAAAGTTACTACGATTCAGTAATTGAATCTCTTACTCATGAAGAGGTATTGAGAAACAGTTCTATCCACGTTGCCTACACGCCACTACACGGTTCAGGCTTAGAACCTATTACACACTTATATGATCGTCTTGGTATCTCCTATGATATTGTAGAAGAACAACGTCAATATGATGGGAATTTCCCCACTGTCAGTATGCCAAATCCTGAAGATCCTGAGGCGATGCGTCTTGTTGTTGAGTTAGCAAAACAACACAAATCTGATGTCGTGCTCGGAACTGACCCCGATGCTGATCGCTTAGGAGTAGCTCTTCCAACAGATGAGAGTAAAGAGACATACCAACTGTTAAATGGGAATCAAATAGCGGTATTGTTGGTCGATTATCTGATGAGTGTGAAAGCTCCACTGAATAAGAAACAACCTGTTGTTGCCAAATCGATTGTAACGAGCGATTTAGTCAAAGAGATTGTGGAACGACAAAACGGTAAGTGTATCGATGTTCTTACAGGCTTTAAATATATTGCCATTGAGATGAATAAGATTGAACACTCTGATACACAGTTTTTCTTATTCGGATGTGAGGAGAGTTTTGGGTATCTCTCGTTAGAGAACCTACGAGATAAAGATGCAGTTTCTAGTGCCATTTTAGCTACTGAGATGGTCGCTTATTACACACAACAAAACCTCAATGTGTTACAACGGCTAGAGCAGATCTACCAAAGCTATGGACGATACACAGAAAAAGTATTCTCTTATGGGTATGAAGGTCCTAGCGGTCAACAAAAGATGGGCGAGATCATGGCACGCTTTAGAGCCATGAGAGTAGGGGACTCATTTGCAAAAGAGAAGATTACCAAAGTAATTGATCTTCTTGGAGGGGATGTTGATGGACTTCCTTCAAGTGATGTTGTGATGCTCTATTTCGAAAACGGTGAAAAATTAGTGATTCGCCCTAGTGGAACTGAGCCGAAGATTAAATACTATATCTACTTCCACGCAGAGGGACTTTCAAAAGAGGAATTTGAGCAACTTGTGCAACAGCGCCTTGTTCAATACAAAGAGGAATTATAAGAGATGGCAAAGAGCTTTATCTTTCGACGGTTTCAAAATCCGAGTCTGTTTATCACCCCATTTTCCGATGTAAAGCAAAGTGGCTTGTGGAGTGATACTGAAACAATTACATGGTACGCATCGACAGGGTTAACATCACAAGAGAAAGATGATGCTCTTTTTACCTTGTATCAACAATACGACAAAGGTGTCGATTATTGGATTCAAGAGAGAAGATACATTCCCCGTTTGTTAATCACTGCCTTTATTTTCCTTATCTTGTATGTCTTTTTCTCTCTTGTTGTTCGTGATCCTATCCCTATGGTAGATGAACTTATTATTGCCACTGTTGGGTCGTTGGTAAGTTGGAGGTATCTTGCCTCAAAAGATCGAAAAAGTGAAATTGCCGAACGAAGGCGTCTTGTATTGAAACAAAACGCCTCTCGAGGGACGTTTGTTATTGATGAGAACCTTTCTGTATACGAAGATTACATCGATCGCTGTAGTGCCTTAGATCCGATGACCTTGGCCAATAAGATTGCCCGTTTTGATGGAGAGAGTTTAGAACCGTTACATACAAAGAAAATCGATGAGAGCACTCATCTCCTAATACAAAAACTCTTTATTCAACATGTGAAATCTCAACAACACTCCTTATATGAGATGTATCTTCAAGTGAAAAAAGTTCATCAAAGTGGAAAGAACCATGAACTATTGGCTGCTCGATTACTGAAAGCATCCCATACCAAGAAGATAGATATCCCTTTATTGGCCTTCTTAGTTGAACTAACGAAGTAAAATAGCTCTTTTTTCCATATATCTATATGGACCAAAGAGAAAAAAATCTCCCTCTTTATCCTTATATATCCTTGGTGGTGTTACTTATCATTCAGTATCTACTAATCAGTAATACTTTACATCGAGTGTGGCACCTGAGATTTATTGTATGTGTAGGTGTATGTATCTTCATTTCTGTTTTTGGCGGTAAGAGGTTACAAAAAGGGGGGTGGGTATTCATATACACTTTAGTGTGTCTCATTCTTCTTTTTAAAGCTTCGTATGAACAGACATTTGATAGTGGGCTACGAACACCCCACATTATTTCACTACAAGGTATTGCAACAAGTGATACTTCTTTAAGCGCATCACACAACAGTGTGTTTAGTTGTAACGTTACCTCTGTTTCTAACACTCAAGGTGATACAACAAGTGCAAAAGGGGAAGTTGTCATCATCTCCCAAAAAGAGGTTTCTGTGTATCAAGGTTTTTTTGTCACCGTAAGGGGCTCTTTTCTCCTTGATGCTCAAGCGCCCATTGTCATTGCAGATCACGTTGAAAGCTCTTTACCCATTAACAAGCTACATAAGTGGTATGTGAGCCATCGAATAATTCTCTTAAAGAGTATTATTTCACAATTAAACACATTACCGTATCCCGCTTCTTATATGGCAAAAGCCCTTTTTATTGGAGTGATGGATGAGTATTCTCTCTTAAAAGAGTACTCCTTAGAAAGTGGAGCTGCCCATGTATTAGCCCTTTCGGGTCTTCATATGAATATTGTGATGATGGGTTTTGCTTTTCTTATCTCAAAAACCCCGGCTAAAAAAGCCTCCTTTATCATCTCTTTTTGTGTGGCAGTGGTATATGTCGCTATTGTAGGTGTACGAGCATCACTACTGAGGGCACTACTTTTGGTATTGTTTGCCCATGTGGGAACAAAACGCTTCTCGCTACTGAAAGCGTATGTGGTACAACTACTACTATTTCCATCGACTATGCTCAGCGTTGCTTCGCTTTTATCCTATGGGTCAATTCTCTCTTTAGTTCTTTTTTCTTCTTCGATAAGTAGAAGAATCACACCTTTATTACCTCTACCTATAGCTCAAGGTCTTGGCTCTGCCATTGGGGTGAATATGGGAACAACAGCTTTCTCGTTGGCCCTATTTGGTGTATGGTACCCCATTGGAATTCCACTTTCGTTGGTAATTATCCCATTAGCAACCATGTTGCTCAGTGTGACTATGATGTATGTTCTTGCCCCTGTAGTTGTGTTAGAGAAAGCTTTGGTTGCTCTTGCTTCTTCTTACCAGAAGATAGTTGAGTGGGGCTCTTTTTATTCCATAGAGGGGGATCTTTTTTTCTACCTATTGTTTGTCATTGGTGTGTTGACTGTCTTAAAAGGAGTTGAGTATGCTAGTTGTGCACTACAAAACGAGTTAAGGCGGAGCTACAATGTGGGACTTTCCTTACGATTCACTCACAGCAATACGAACACTCTTAGAAGAAGAACAACTAGCATTAAGTAAAAAGTTTGGACAAAACTTTTTACTTAGTGATCATGTGCTTAAAGAGATTACCCGCCTTGTTGATGCAAAAGAGGGCTCTACTGTGTGGGAAGTAGGACCTGGCATTGGAGCACTTACATCTCACCTTTTGAAAACTAAAGCTCATGTTACTGCCTTTGAAATTGATTACGGCTTTATACGGGTATTAACACAAAGAGCCTTTGGTGATGAAAAAAACTTTCATCTAGTGAGTGGAGATGTGTTAAAAACCTACCAAATTGAGTACCAAAGAAATGGAACACCCTCGGTGGTATGTGGGAATTTACCGTATAATATTGGAAGTCTCTTTATTGCAACGATTATAGAGCAGGGTATTCACCCAAAGAGGATGGTCTTTACCCTTCAAAAAGAGGTAGCTCACCGCCTCCAAGCTCAAAGTGGAACTAAAGCATACTCCACGCTCTCGATTCTTACACAGTGCTTCTACGATGTCTCAATTGTCATGAATCTCTCCTCAGGCCATTTCTATCCACCACCTGAGGTTGCCTCTTCAGTGATTCTTCTAACTCAAAAAGAGAAACCTTTATTAGATGATGGAATCACTGAGCTCTTTTTCCCCCTCATCAGAGATCTCTTTGCCCAAAGAAGAAAGACTATTAAAAATAATCTCCTTAACAATAAAGAGATTCAAAGAATTGGAAACTCTTTTATTACACCTATCTTAGAAGAGGCCAACATCGACGAAAAAGAGCGAAGTGAGAACTTGAGCATTGAGACACTGATTGCTTTAGCTCAGATTATGAAGCGATATGCTTATCCCACGCATGAACCCAAGTACCCTTATGATAGCGATAGTAATTAAGAAGGCCACGAACTGTTAAATCGGCAACCATACAAAGCCACACAACTTCTAAAGGAAGTACAAAGAAAAAACTCAGTATAATAGCGGGGATAAGACGTACACCCCACATCCCAATGATGGAGTAGATAAACGGCCACCTGGTATCACCAGCTCCTCGTAAAATCCCACCAATAACAATGCTCATAGCAAAAAATGGTTGAGCAAAGGCAACAATTCTAAGTACCTTTGATCCCAATGTGATAACACTGACATCGCGAGTAAGTAGTCCAATAAGATTCACACTCAATAGATACAGTAGTACTCCTGCACTACTCATCAACACAATGCCACCACGGAGGCTACTACGGGCAAACTGACGAGCTAGTGGTTTATTGTTAGCCCCTAAAGATTGGGCAACTAAGGTCGTTGCAGCTATGGAAAATCCACTTACTGGGAGATAGGTTAACGATTCGGCAGTAATAGCTAAATGGTGACTTGCTAAGGCAACTGTCCCCAAACGAGTAACAATCATCGTCATAGCAACTTGTCCCATATTAAGTGTTGCCCGTTCTAGTGCCAATGGAGTTCCTAATCTGAATACTTGTTTAAATATGTGCCAATCAAAACCCCATTTCACACCAATTAATCGTGTTTTAATAGGGGAGTCTTTGAATAAAAAGACACTAAAGAGGATCAAGGCACTGAGCACAGTTGATCCAGCTGTAGCAATAGCAGCTCCTTGAACCCCTAAGTCGGCCCCATATAATGTGAAGGTGGATCCGAAGAGCGAAATCTCACGAGTAGGGAAAATCAGTAAAGTATTACCAATAATATTTGCTACGTTGGTAATGATATTACTGATCAAAGGGGATTGGGTATCACCACTACTACGTAAGAGGTTTGCCATATAAGCAAAAAGGATGGTAAAGGGATAAGCTAAAGCGATATAGCTCATATATAGTCCAGCATCATGTGCTACGGACTCATCAACGCCAATGATGTAGGGGAGTTTAAATGCAATGGATCTCATTATTGTGGTTACAACAACTGAAAATGCAATAATCGCAATGAACGCTTGTCGTATAGTATGCCCAACTGCCTCTTTTTCACCAGCACCAATATGGCGGGCAACCAACACTCCAAAAGCGACACCAAAAGAGTACATCAATCCATTAACAAGCCAAATGGTCGAACTATTTGCCCCCACAGCAGCCGTTGCAACAGCCCCTAAAGAGCCAACCATGGCACTATCGACATATTGTAATAGTGTAGTAAAGAGTTGATCGAGGACGACGGGCCAAGCTAACAACCATATAACTTTTGTAGGTGAATGTGACTGATCTAGAAGATCAACGTCTCGACTCATGGGTGATACCTTCTTACAGCGGAGTTTACATAAAAGTGATGATGAGAGAAACCTCATCATCACCTTGTTAGGGAAGCTATTATGCTAATTGACTGAGAGTGACAGCGGTAGTGACTACAATGTCTTCAGTGCTACACCCACGTGAGAGATCACTCACAGGTTTAGCAAATCCTTGCATCATAGGACCAAATGCTTCAGCGTTAGCCATTCGTTGTACCAATTTATAACCAATATTTCCAGATTGTAAATCGGGGAAGATTAATACATTTGCTTTTCCTGCTACAGTCGATCCTGGAGCTTTACTTTGGCCCACAGATTCAACAATAGCTGCATCGAGTTGTAACTCACCATCAACTTGTAAATCGGGTCGCTTCTCTTGTAAGATCTTCAGAGCTTCAGTCACCTTATCTACCATAGGACCACGAGCGGAGCCTTTAGTTGAGTAGGACAGTAAGGCAATAATGGGCTCAACACCTAAGTAAGTGCGACATGATTCAGCACTCGCTTCTGCAATTTCGGCTAGTTGTTCACTTGTGGGTTCTGGAATAGTGGCACAATCGCTAAAAATGAACGAACCGTCTGCACCCATCTCTTTGTTATTTGTAGCTAAGATCATACAAGAGGAGGCACTTTTGATTCCCTCTTTTGTTTTAATAATGTGAAACGCAGCAACAAGGACTTCTCCGGTAGTTCGTTGAGCTCCTGCAACAAGTGCATCAGCATCATTTAAACGGACCATCATTGCCCCGTATCTCAGTGGGTCAACAATAAGATCAGCAGCTTCTTGCTCACTCATCCCTTTGTGTTTACGCAATTCATAATATTCAGCAGCGTAAGCAGAGCGTTTTGAGTCGGTTGTTGGATCTACTAAAGAGACACCCTCTAATGAGATGTTCTCTTGAGAAGCAAGAGTGGTAATCTCATTCATTGGTCCTAATACATAGACCTCTTTAGCAAGTTGTTCGTCTAAAATCTTACGAGCAGCTGCAATTACTCTTAATTCGGTTCCTTCCGCTAAAACCACCCTCTTTTGTAATGATTTGGCTTTAGCTTTCATCTGTTGTGCAAATGTCATTATTGACTCCTCATTAGGTTTTCTTTCACCCAAAATGATACCATACTCTCTTATACAATAACAATCCAAAGGTCAAAAACAGAGTTATACCAGAGAGTCTTCTTATCACAGGAGTGTAGATTGTTTAGAAAATAATGGTACAATGGTCCAATGCAAAAAGATCAGTACCAACCAATCGACATTAGGGCTTTAGCAAGCAAGGATTTTCCAAAACTTGCGAAGTGGATTCCCAATGGTATCTACTCTTTTTTAGAACGACTACTTCACATTGACCACTTGAATGAGTTTTTTTCAACTCACTGCAACAGTGATGCTCAAACATTCTTAGACGAAGTTGTTAAAGAACTCGATCTCACCATACAGTGGCATGAAGATGATTTTAAGAAAATTGAGGCACTTAAAGGACAACGAGTCATTGTTGCAGCGAACCACCCGTATGGTGGAGCAGAGTCGATGGCCCTTTTTTCGGTACTGCATCGGCTGTTTCCACAGATGAAGTTAGTTGTCCAAAACTACCTCAAATTCATTAAGCCAATTAGAACAGCATGTGTTTTTAATAAGGGGGGAGCTCGCACATTGATGAACGCTGTTATCAGTGGAGCGAGTTTGCTTTTTTATCCTGCAGGATATTGTTCCCGCTTATTATCAACAGGTGAAGTATATGATTATAAATGGCGAGACTCCTTTGTCCGAATCGCTCGAAAGCATAAGCTCCCAATAGTGGTGATTTACATCGATGGTCAACTCAGTAAGAAGGTTCATCGATGGACCCGTTTTAGACAAATCTTTGGCATAAAGACCTCTATTGAGACAATCTTTTTAGTAGATGAGATGTTTAAACTATACGGCTCGACATTGAAGATGGTTGTAGGAGATGTGATTACCCCTGATCTGCTTGATGAGAATTTGAGTGATCAACAACATGCAGATAAACTACGCCAATATTGTTACGATTTAAGAGCCAATCCCTCTTTGGGATATGACCCTGCTAAAGAGGCAACCTTACCACAGATGTGATGGTCAACTGATTGTAGCTCAAAAGTGTTCTATGCTACAGTAGGACCATGACTGTTGGTGTATATGGCTTGGGAAGATTTGGCTATTTTTGGGCCGAGCAATTAGCTCAGTTTCTCCCTGTCAAAGGATATAGTAGATCACCGAAAACTCATTATCCCAAAGATGTTGCTATTGTGAGTGAGCACGAGTTACTCCAATGTGATGCAATATTTCTTTGTGTCTCAATATCATCTTTAGAAGATGTACTTAAACGGATTGCTCCACATATCAAAAAAGGGGCAACAATCTTAGATACATGTTCTGTAAAATCGTATCCAGCATATTTGATGAAACATCTTCTTGGTGAAGAAGTGCAAAGTATTGCAACTCACCCGATGTTTGGCCCTGATAGTGGTTCAAAAGGATTAGCTGGACTTCCACTGGTGTTATCTCCGGTGAAAGCCGATGATGAAACTACCACTTTTTGGATTAATCAATTTAAAAAGATGGAGTTGAAAGTTGTTGAGATGAGTTGTGACCAACACGATAAAGAGTCGGCATACTCTCAAGGTGTGACCCACTTTATCGGAAGGGTGTTAGATGAGTTAGATCTCAAAAATACTGAGTTGGCTACAGTAGGGTATAAGAGTCTTTTGACGATTGTTGAGCAAACCTGTAATGACCCATTACAGCTCTTTTATGATCTTCAACGTTATAATCCATACACACATGACATGCATATCAAACTCAAAGAGGCTTTAGACAAGATGCTTGCTGTATTAGAAGAGCAAGAGAGATTGTCTGTGGAGATATCATGAATGTTCACATCTATACGTTGGGGTGTAAGTTAAACCAGTGTGAAAGTGAGGCTATTGCCGACTCTTTTACCCATCACGGTTTTGACGTCGTTAATTCATCAACACCCGCCGATTTATATATTATTAATACGTGCACTGTTACCAGTAAAGCTGAGCAAAAAGCTCGCCGAATGATTAGAAAGTTTGCATCCCAAGAGCATCATCCAACTGTATTAGTTACAGGCTGTTACGCCCAAATGGAGAAGGAAGAGCTTGAGAGTATCGCTTCGAAAATTGTTGTTGTCTCCTTAGATGATAAACCATCTTTGTTACAACTCCCTCTCTATCTTCGCAATGCCCACATCGCACAACTTGAGTTATATGATGCAGTGTTCACATTTGCCCAAGAACATAATGCTGTAGAGGTCTCACCATTTGAGTATGATGCAGCAAGTTTCTCTTTCCACAGTAGAGCTTTTGTTAAAATCCAAGACGGGTGTGACAATCAATGTGCTTTTTGTCGTGTCTCTGTTGCTCGTGGAAAAGCGAGAAGTCTACACCATGATGATGTGCTTAAGCGAATTGAGCTCTTACAACAAGAGGGGCTCAAAGAAGTAGTCCTTACAGGGGTGAACATTAGTGCCTACGAGAGTGAACACATCGACTTAGCAACCTTATTGCAACGTTTATTAGACTCAATTGGAGATGATGTCCGCATTCGCCTCAGTTCATTAGAACCCGATCGTCTTGATGATAAACTCATAGAGGTATGCAGAGATCCAAGAGTTCAACCTCATTTTCATCTCCCTATTCAATCAGCTAGTAATGTGGTGTTACAAAGGGTAAATCGACACTACGATGTGAAGCGACTGTATGATGCTTTTGCACAACTAAGAAGTGTGAAAGATGACCCATTTATTGCAGCTGATGTAATCGCTGGTCTTCCTGCAGAAGATGATGTTGAATTCGAAAAAAGCTTTGAAGTATTACAACAATTAGATGTCAGTCAACTTCATGTGTTTCCCTATTCTCCACGACCACAAACTGACTTGTATGATGCGACCGATCGAAGTCCCGAATATGTGCGAGACCAAAGGGCTAAACGACTCAGAGATTTATCTCACATCCACTATCGTCGGTATGTAAACCGACATGTCGACAAACAAGTTGAAGTCATCTTAGAAAAACAACACGGAAAGATGTGGAAAGCTCTTAGTAGCAACTACATCCACCTCTGGGTAGAAGACCTTTCTTCGAACTACCAAAGAGGTGATCTAGTGAATGTCACACTCTCATCTACGTTTGTGGATCATCTACCAGTTGCTACAGCATAGAAATAGCACAAGGTAATTTTCAGATATGATGATTTTCTCTTTACGTATCTACACTAACGTTTATCGAAGAATTATCACCATAGATAATGACGTTTATCCAGTACGATAAAGCATAGTTTCTTTGGTTTGCCCTCTTTGTGCGTAAAGTGTAAAATAAACGTTAATAATTACGAATAGTATAGTATCTCACAGTTCGATTTGGCTAAAAGATAATTTATTGTTGACAATGTTGTTTTGTGTTTTATACTATGAGCATGGCTTTAAAACAGACCATGGATGATACGCCATTACTTGAGGTGCAAAATCTTGGTAAGAACTTCGGTGGTTTGCAAGCACTTAATGGATATCACACAACCCTCTATAAAGGGACACTAACAGGCCTTATAGGACCTAACGGAGCGGGGAAGACTACTGTCTTTAATATCCTCAGTGGAGTGTTGGAGCCTAGTGCAGGTACCATATCATTTTCCAATAAGGATATTACCTCTCTTAAACCTCATCTTAGAGCACGATTAGGAATGACTAGAACATTTCAAAACATTCGCCTGTTTGAGGGTATGAGTGTTTTAGATAATGTGAAAACGGCCTTGCATCAACGAGAGGGTTCTTGCTTAGGTCATACTCTTTTTCATACACCACAATTCAGATCTTCAGAAAAAGTGATTACAAAAAGAGCTTATGAATTATTAGAGATGTTACAAATTGTGTCATGGAAAGATGAATTTGCGGGAATGTTACCATATGGAATTCAACGAAGTGTTGAATTAGCTCGAGCAATTGCAACACAACCTCAGTTGCTTTTACTAGATGAGCCTGTTGCAGGGATGAACCCCAGTGAAACTGAAGAATTTGTTCAGTTAATTACCCATATCATGGATGAGTTTGATCTTACTATTATATTAGTTGAGCACGATATGAGAGTAGTCATGCGGATGTGTTCGCACATTCAAGTACTCGATCAAGGCAAACTCATAGCAGAAGGGGCCCCTTCAGATATACAACACAACCCTCAGGTTATAAAAGCCTATCTAGGATATGAGGGGGAGCAAATATGAGCCAACTTATATTAGACGTTGCTCATGTAGATGTGAGTATTGGTAAAACCCATATTCTAAAAAACATCTCTTTTAGTGTCCACAAAGGAGAAGTTGTCGCTCTCATAGGAGCGAATGGGGCTGGTAAAACAACAACTCTTGAAACAATTATGAGTTACAACAAAGTGCAAAAAGGTTCAATAACGTATCAAAAAGATGAGAGTGACACCAAGATCGATATTACACATATTCCAACAGAAAAAGTTGTTTCACATGGAATTTCTTTGTGTCCTGAAGGGAGGCAAGTGTTTGCTTCGCTTAGTGTTGCTGAAAATATCCGAATCGGCTCCTATTTAAGAAGAAATAGAAGCGAAGTTGAAGAAGATTTGGAGTATGTTCACCATTTATTCCCCATTTTACATGAGCGTCAACACCAAAAAGCAGGAAGCTTATCTGGAGGGGAGCAAATGATGTTGGCAGTTGCTCGAGCGTTAATGAGTCGTCCGACTTTATTGCTCCTTGATGAACCCTCCTTGGGATTAGCACCCCTCTTTGTCGAAAGAATATTTTCAATGTTAGAACAAATACATAAAGATGGAACGAGTATTTTACTTGTTGAGCAAAACGCAGCAAAGGCTTTAGATATTGCAGATCGTGCCTATGTGCTAGAGATTGGAAGAATAGCTATGAGTGGGAGCGGTACTCAATTAAAAAATAATAGTGAAGTACAAAAAGCCTATTTGGGAGTTGTGTAATATGTATGTGACTGAAATTTTTATAAATGGTCTTATACAAGGAAGCCTCTATGCCCTTATTGCCATAGGCTTTACCATGATTTATGGTATTCTACGTCTCATTAATTTTGCTCATGGCGATGTGATTATGATTGGCGCTTTTATAAATATTGGTCTTTTGAAAATGAGTGTTCCATGGCCAATAGCAATAGCATGCGTATTAGTATTGGGAGCTTTTATCGGATTCGTAATAGATAAAGTAGCCTTTTATCCTATGAGAGATGCCCCACAAGTCACAGGATTTATAGCTTCTTTAGCGCTCTCACTACTCATTCAAAACTTAGGTATTCTTCTTTTTACAGCTCAACCAAAAAACTTTAGTCTTCCCGACTTTTTTAGGGAGAACATTATTGTAGGTGGTGTAAAAGTCACATTTTTGTCGATTATTATTATCTTCTCTTCAATTATCCTTTTAGCTCTTTTATTGCTCTTTGTTCATAAAACTAAGATGGGTGTTGCTATGAGAGCAACAGCTGAGAATATGAGAGTGGCACGCTTGATGGGTATTAAAGTGAATACAGTCATTATGGTCGCCTTTATGATTGGAAGCGCTCTTGCTGCTTATGCAGGGATGTTGTGGGGAGGTCGATATGGACAAGTCGATCCTCTTATGGGATTTTTACCAGGCTTAAAAGCCTTTGTTGCTGCAGTTATTGGAGGGGTAGGGTCAATAGCTGGAGCAGCAATTGGAGGATACCTCTTAGGGTTTAGTGAAATACTATTTGTTGGATTGCTTCCAGGGAGAATGAGTGGGTATCGTGATGCTTTTGTCTTTGGACTACTGATTCTTATTCTCTTGTTTATGCCAAATGGGATTTTAGGTAAATCGGAGGAACAAAGGGCATGAGAATAAGAGTTGGAACACGTAAAGTCCCAATTCCTCCACTGTTTATCTTAGGAGTGATAGGTCTTATTGCTGTTGCTATTGCTGATACATTGCTAAATCCTTATATAGTTTCTGTAATTAGCTTCATCTTTTTGTACATGATGTTAGCAGTAAGCTTAAATATTACTAATGGATTTACGGGATTGTTCTCTTTAGGACACCCTGCATTTATGGGAATTGGAGGGTATACAGCAGCATTATTAGTCTTTCCAGCAGCTCGTAAGATACACCTTCTTCCTAATTTACCTCAGTGGCTCAGTGTACAACAGTGGCCGTTTTTCCCAGCAATCCTTATAGGAGGTCTCTTTGCTGCTTTGGTTGCCTTCATTATTGGGTATCCTGTTTTACGACTCAAAGGTCACTATTTAGGTGTTGCGACAATTGGTACCATTTTTATCATGAGGGTCGTATTTAGAAATGCTGAACAATTTACTCGTGGATCCTTAGGATTAAATGGAATCCCCTTTAAGTCATCTATATGGTGGATTTATCTCTTTTTAGTAATCACTGTATATGTTGCGTGGAAAATTAAATTTTCTTCGTTCGGAAGAGCTCTGTTTGCCATGAGAGAAAATGAGATGGCAGCCAGTAGCTTAGGAATAAATGTCACATCGATGAAGATGATTGCTTTTGTTGTTGGTGCATTTTTTGCAGGAATTAGTGGAGGCCTATGGGCCCATTTGACAACTGTTATTACTCCAGATTCATTCTCGGTTGGACTTGCTTTTAATATTGTAGTGATGGTGGTTATTGGAGGAAGTGGTAGTATCACAGGATCTTTAGTCGCAGCAGGGGGAATCTCTTTGCTTATCGAATATTTACGTCCATTAGAAGAGATGTTAGGCCTCTATGGTCTTGGTCAAATAATAATTTCAATTGCTTTACTTCTTGTGTTGATATTCAGAGTACGTGGTCTTTTTGGTACGTCGGAACCAAAATTGTTACGTAACAATTCTCAAAGAGATATTTCGTAAAACGAAATCTCAATGAGAAAATAATGTAGGAGGTACATTATGTCGAAAAACAAACATAAGGCACATATCATCGTGTTAATCCTCTTAGTAAGTATGTTATCAATGAGTATGGTAAGTGCCGGAGCTCAGAAAGAGGCAGCAGATGCCCCCATTAAACTCGCTGGTTTATTTAACGTAACTGGAGGGTTTTCTTCCATCGATGCACCAGGGTTAAATGGAGCTAAGTTAAAAGCTAAATTAATTAATGAAGCAGGTGGGATTTTAGGTGGAAGGAAAATTGAAGTTGTTGGATATGATACCCAGACAGACCAACAAGCTGCTGCAACTCAAGCACGAAGAGCCATTGGAGATGGAGTTGTCGCAGGGTTAGGGTACGGAGACACTACCTATGTGATGGCTTCAGCCCCAATTTTCCAAAGTAATGGCAGACCATTTGTCACTTCAGGAGCAACACACCCAGAACTTCCTGTGTGGGTTGGGGATATGTTTTTTATGGTTCCGTTTGGTGATGATGACCAATCATATGCTATTGCCGATTTTGCTTGGAATGATCTTGGAGTAAGGAAAGTAGTCATTTGGACTGACGATTCCATGGATTTTACATTGGCCCTCTCAAAATTCTTTAAACAACGATTTATTGAGTTAGGCGGGACAATTATTCACGAGGTTTTTTATCAAACAGGAGATACCGATTTTTCAGCTCATATTGCCCGACTAAGAGATGCAAGAGATGCTGAAGCGGTCTTCGTAGGCTCAGTTCCAAATGAAGCTGGACTTACCGTTAAGCAGATAAGAGAGGCGGGCATTAACATCCCAATACTTAGCGCAGATGGGTATGACACTGAGTTAGTAGCTACCGTTCCAGGACCCAGGTATGCCAATGATGTCTACTTCTCAACTCATACCTACCGTGGAGATAACCGACCAGAAGTACTCGATTTTATTGCGGAATATAAAAAAGAGTTTGGTCGTGATCCAGAAAACGCTTTTGCAGCGTGTGGATTTGATGCTGTTGGATTAATAGCCGATGCTATTGAACGAGCTGGTTCAACCGACGGGAAAGCTCTTCAAAAAGCATTAGGTGAAACAATGAACTATCAAGGTGTTACAGGAAGTATTGCTTATACACGTCCTACACGAGTACCTGTAAAACCAATCGCAATTATTAGTGTTCAAAACGGTCAATTCGATTATCTCAAAACTTGGTGGCCATAGAACACAACAGTACCACTATGTTGCTGCTTCGGCAGCAACATATGATTCTAAATATGTAAGAAGGGAACATGAAATGAAAACTGTAAAATTAGAAGAACTAAACGAAAAAAGTTTTATTGAAGGGAAGTATGAGAAAGCGATATTCGTTTTAGGAGCAACAGAGAGTCATGGTTCTCACCTCCCTTTTGGTACAGATGTTTTCACCCCATATGATATTGCTTTAGATGTTGCTAAGGCATTAGATCATACTTTTGTAGTTCCTCCTCTTTGGTATGGAATGAGTCTACATTACCAACACAAACCTATGTGTATCACCCTCAGTCTAGAAACTTTAGGACAAGTAGCTTATGAGGTGCTTCACTCTCTTTATCATTGGAATATTCGTAAGGTTTTGATTATTAATGGTCATGACGGAAATATTCCTTGTATTGAATACGCAATTAGAAATATGAAAACAAAATTCCCTGATATGAATATGGCTTGGCTCGGAGCATGGTGGTCAAAAATTAAGCCACTGATTCCAGAAGGCACTTTAGGAGTGTGGGATGGACTTGGTCATGGAGGAGAAGGGGAGACGTCAATTACTATGGCAACAGTGCCTCATTTGTGTGATCTCTCTGAAGCGAAAGGGATGTTGCCTGACTATGACCCAGTGGTTGATTTGGTGTGGAATTTCCAAGATATCACCGATTATGGAGCAAGTGGAGTTCCCTCTTTGGCCACAGAAGAGAAAGGTAAGATTATGAAAAAAGCCCTTACTGACTATCTCATTGATTTTGTTCAAAGAATGGATAAGCAAGGGTGGAGGTACGAATCATCCTAAAAAAAGTATTGATTATACATACAGGTGGCACTTTCGGTATGCTTGAAGAAGATGGGAGAAGAAGGCCTCGAAATGAATCGAGTGCCGCATCACTTCTTTCATCGGTTCCAGAGTTAGCACAACTTGCTGATGTGGAAATTGAGTCTCCATTTACAATCGACAGTGCAGAACTCTCTTTAGATAATATCAATATATTAGCTCAACTCATTGCTCATCGCTGTAGTGATGTAGATGGGTATGTTGTTATACATGGTACTGACACTATGGCCTATACTGCCAGTGCCCTCTCTTTTATGTTACAAGGTTTACATAAACCAATAATATTTACAGGATCTCAAAGACCAGCAATACAGATTAGAACAGATGCAAAAAGTAACCTTATTAATAGTGTTGAAGTAGCAACGAGTAATTTTAAAGAAGTAGCTATCTTTTTTGGGAACAGGCTACTGAGAGGGAATCGCTCCACTAAAGTATCGACATGGAAGTTTGAGGCTTTTGAAAGCCCCAACTTCCCGATACTTGGAGAAGCTGGAATGAATATCAGCTTTAATTTATTCAACGTAAAAGCGCAAGGACGGCAAAATACAGAGTTTTCACCATTCTGCCAGTTGAAGCCGTCACTGTTTGTGCTACCTATCTTTCCTGGTCTTCGTCCACAATATTTGGATGACCTTCTTTCTTCAGACATTCAGGCCTTCATTATCAGTGCGTACGGTGTAGGGAATATGCCTACAGATCAAGAACATGGATTACTTACCTTTATCGAACGTATCATTGCGAGTAATCGTATTGTTGCAATTCAAACACAAAGCCACCACGGAAGTGTTTCATTGAATATGTATGAAAGTGGCCATAAGGCAAAACTACTAGGAGCTTTGAGTTGTCAAGATATGACTTTAGAAGCATCCGTAATGAAATTATGCTACTTATTAAGTCGCTATCCAAAGGACATAAAGAAAATCTCCAGGCTTTTTGAGACCAACTTATGTGGCGAGTTAAGCGAAGATCGAGAAGCCTATTAAACCCATTTATTGAAATTCTTCAAAGTCATAAGACTCTCAACTGTTAATACAGATTCGATTTGTGACAACTCACTATTAAGAAAATCAATTAATGTATGAGTCTCAATAAAAACCTCAGCAACCAAATCGTATCTTCCTGCAATAATAGAGACTGATTTAATTGGTTCTAGTGCTGCAACCTTTCGAGCTACCTCAATACTATTTCTATTGCCAGAGAGTTTAATCATGACATACACATATTGTTTATGTGGTTCACTTTCAGGATTTGTCAAACCCTTTATCTTTAGTGCTTCATTTTCAACTAGGTGTTTAATGCGGTTTCGAATTGTCCCTTCAGACAATTCTAACGTTTCTGCGATTTTCTTATTGGTTACTCGTCCATCGGACTTAAGTTGTTGGATAATCGATTTGTCTATTTCATCTATACTCATACCTACATTATATTGAAATAAGAACAACAATGGTAGGATTAATTGCTTTTTACACAGTTGAGAGGCTAATTCACTACGAAAAAAGTTGTCTTTATGCTAATTTCTACTCTTTAACTTGTTTTGTATCAATTTCTACGGAAAAACAGAAAAACTCATCGGTTTCTCTTATAAGACAATTACAAGAGCAGTCTAAACACGGCATAATGTTATGCCTTGAAACATCATTCAATCATCAAAAAAGTTCTTTCATTGGCACAGTTGATATATAAGGTAAGATTAGGGCACATGTGTAAATAGTAGCACCGAATAGCCTCATAGAGGCCTTAAGAGTGGAAATTTGTCTTGATTTTTGGCTCTAAACAAGGTACTTTAAGAGAAAAGGAATAGAGAGATGGAAGAAAAATTTGATTTTACAAGGCCCTACATAACAGAGTCTTTAAACATGGTAGAAATAGAGCGACGTTATGAGTTAGAACAAGAGCTTCTCCATGCAGTGAAATGGAGTAATCCTTACAAGGTTGAAGATCTTTTGGAACAGCGTCGGATTATCTTCCCTCATGCTACAAGTAATGATAATCAAAGTGAACACATGTCTCTTCGTGAGTGTAAAAATGAGTTACTAGCGTTTAATGCTCTATGTCGATTTTCTGCCCGACAGGGGGGAGTGCAAGCTCTATACCTCTATTCTTTGTCACATAAATATTCTTTAATGATTGAAAATGCGACATCAGTCGATTACCTGTACACCTTTTTATACGAAGAGATTGCCACCGACTATACTCGAGCAGTGTTAGAATTTTCGGTAAATAGCTACTCTCCTATGATTCGTAAAATAGTGACGTACCTCGCTGTTCATCTCACCGAAGATGTGAGAATAGAGCAACTAGGGCAGATGCATAATACCCACATTTCACACATCTCAAGAAAGTTCAAAAAAGAGACAGGAATGTCCATTCCGGCTTATGTAAGTAAGCAACGTGTTGGTATTGCAAAACTCTATTTTGAAGATGGAAAAACATCGATTAAAGAGATTAGTGATGCTCTTGGTTTTAACGATAGCAACTACTTCAGTAAAGTCTTTAAGCGGTATGCAGGAGTTACTCCCTCTGAATATATTAAAGAGATAGGAGAACGGTAGTTATTCCCTTTTTTTACGCTCTCTCATTAATGTTTTAGCCTCTTCATTTTGAACCATCACACTAGGGGGGATATCTGTTCGAATCCACGTATTTGATCCGATAACAGTGTGTTCTCCAATGGTCACATCACCTAAAATAATAGCATTTGCATAGACGGTGACCCCATCACACAATGTCGGGTGACGCTTAGTTCCTCGAATCAAAGCACCACGCTCATCTTTGGGAAAACTTAAAGCTCCAAGGGTTACCCCTTGGTAGAGCTTCACATTATTTCCAATAACAGTTGTCTCTCCGATTACGACACCTGTTCCGTGGTCAATGAAAAAGTTTTCTCCGATGTGAGCTCCTGGGTGAATATCGATACCAGTTTGTTTATGTACTGTCTCACTAATCATTCTTGGAACTAAGGGGACGTTATGCTCATATAAAAAGTGTGCAACGCGGTGCATCGTAATAGCACGAACCCCTGGATAAGAGATAATAGTCTCTCGAGTGGAAGTAGCAGCTGGATCACCATCATACGCAGCTTGTGCATCTTGTTTCATCATGATACGCATCTGTGGAAGACACTCAAATAATTTTTCAATGATATCGTAGGCTTGAGTATGATACT
The DNA here is from genome assembly GCA_041655255.1 of Sphaerochaetaceae bacterium. Classification (GTDB taxonomy): domain Bacteria; phylum Spirochaetota; class Spirochaetia; order Sphaerochaetales; family Sphaerochaetaceae; genus JBBAFS01. The sequence goes on along the minus strand of JBBAFS010000003.1, from coordinate 37,014 downwards.
CATCTGTTTGGTCATCGGCTAAGTTAAGAGGGTTTTCATGATATAACGCAAAGAATATCTGGTTTTGTAGTTGTTCTCCTACTCGACTCATCAATGATTTCACTAAAGAGCGAATCTCATCGTGTGAGATAACTTGACGCCCACTACGACCAGGAAATAAGAGTTCCATCAAATCCTCAACCACATCTTCGATGATTGTCATCGATGGGATGGGTCTAAAACTCATAAAATTTGCTTCACCTAAACGGTCAAAACTCTTGAGATATGAGTTGAGATAACGCCCTGTGAGATAGTCTATGTCTTTCATACTGTATCCTTTGATTAGACACTACACCAACGCTTAGAGCTATGCAAGAAGCCACTTGAAGAGAAGAGCTACTTTTTCTTATAGTAATGCTGTACGTGGAGGCAATTGATGATTGAGAAATATAAACAGATGTGGCGAGAGTGCTTAGAAAAAGAGTTGACTTTGTATGCCTCTGATCAACATATACAACTTGAAAAACCTATTTCCTTAGTAGTTCAAAAACCACCCAAAGCAGATTTAGGAGATCTTGCATTTCCTTTTTTCGCCTTCGCTAAACTCTTTAGAACTTCACCACACAATCTCGTTGAAACCATTATTGAACGAGTAGAGAGTTCAAAAGGACGCCCCATTGGACGTCTTGTCGCAAGTGGCCCTTATGTGAATGTCTTTTTAGATTCTAAAGTATTAGGAGATGATCTCTTTAAACACGTACATGAGAAGCGCGAGAAATTTGGGCACACACACTCCTTACAAGGGAGACGAGTGATGGTTGAATTTAGTTGTCCCAATACCAATAAACCACTTCACTTGGGTCATCTGCGTAACGATGCATTAGGTCAAAGTATCAGTGCATTATTAAAAGCAAATGGAGCTGAAGTTCATAAAGTAAATCTGATTAACAATAGGGGAGTCCATATTTGTAAATCGATGCTTGCGTATCAAAAGTATGGGAAAGGGGAGACCCCTGAGAGCTCTAAAATTAAAGGAGATCATCTTGTTGGTGATTACTATGTCAAATTTGCCCAGTGGGAAAAAGAGGATCCTGAAGCTACAACATTAGCACAACAGATGCTTAAAAAGTGGGAACAAGGTGATACTGAAGTTTTAGATTTGTGGGAACAAATGAACAGATGGACTTTAGATGGTATAGGTGAAACATATGAGCGTACTGGAGTCTCTTTTGACCGCTATTACTACGAAAGTGACACCTACACCCTCGGCCGAGATATCGTCTTAGAAGGTCTAGAGAAAGGAATCTTTTATAAAGAGGAAGATGGCTCTATTTGGGTCGATTTAGAAGAGATTAAACTCGATAAAAAAGTCTTACTTCGTAAAGATGGGACATCCTTATACCTCACTCAAGATATTGGAACAGCTATTAGCCGACACGAAGATTGGCCCTTTGACTCATTGACGTATGTGGTAGCAAGTGAACAATCGTATCACTTTACCGTCTTATTTTATGTACTGAAGAAACTTGGCTACTCATGGGCACAGCAGTTACACCACCTTGCTTATGGAATGGTTAACTTACCTGATGGTAAAATGAAAAGCCGTGAGGGAAATGTCGTCGATGCTGATGATCTTTTAGACCAATTAAGTGAATTGGCTCGATCTGAAATTGTAGCCAAAGAGCGAGAAGATATGGTCGATGATGTGGACAAAACAAGTGAAGCTATCGCCTTAGGAGCCCTTAATTACTATCTATTACAAGTAAACCCATTAAAAGATATGGTCTTTAATCCAGCCGAATCAATCTCTTTTAATGGTAATACTGGCCCGTACTTACAGTACATGGGGGCTCGCATCAGTAGTATGGTGAAAACATTTAATCAGATGAAAGAAGAGTATACAGATATTGCATTTGATGCCTCACGCTTATCGTTAAGTGAAGAACGAGAGTTAATGGTTCTTTTAGCCTCTTTTAGCGAGGTGGTAGATCAAGCAGCTAAAGAGTTAAACCCCTCACTTGTGACAACATATTTGTATGATCTATCTCGTTTATTTAGTCGTTATTACCATGAGTACCCAATACTCAAATTAGAGGACAAAGTATTAGTTAAAGCACGTTTTACCCTTGTCTCAATGGTTCTACAAGTCTTTAAAAATGCCTATGATTTAGTGGGTATTCCATTTTTGGAGTCGATGTAGGAGCACTTGCCACGAACGCTCTGTTTATGGTATAAGTGACACTGCATAATTTTGAAGTAAGGATGTAGAAACATGTACGCACTTGTTGAAATAAAAGGGAAGCAATATAAAGCACAAAAAGGTGCCACGCTTAAAGTTGATCTATTTGACCAAACCCCTGGCGAAAAAATAGAATTTGATTCTGTCTTAGTTGTTGCCGATGGTGAAAAAACTGTTTTTGGTACCCCCTATGTGAAAGGTGCTAAAGTTGTTGCAACACTAGGCGAAGAAGTTCGAGATAAAAAAGTTAAAGTATTTAAATACAAGAGACGAAAAGGCTACCGAAGAACACATGGCCATCGTCAATCATATTCAATGATTACTATTGAAGATATTAAAGCGTAAGGAGAATAATCATGGCTCAAAAGAAAGGTGGCGGAAGCTCTAAAAACGGTCGTGACTCCAATGCTCAACGAATGGGAGTCAAACGATTTGGTGGTCAAACTGTCAAAGCTGGTGAGATTCTCGTTCGTCAAAGAGGAAACAAATTCCACGCAGGTGAGAACGTAGGTTGCGGAAGGGATTATACGCTCTTTGCAAAAGCAACTGGGCAAGTCGACTTTCACACACGCAACAACCGTAAATATATCCGAATTGTAGAAGCCCAATAATACGACGCTTCTTCATACACATACAAATACATGTTTGGATTTTCAGATGAGACCTATATAGATGTTGCCTCCGGAAACGGAGGCAATGGTTGTGTCTCATTCCATCGTGAGAAGTTTGTCCCCAAAGGTGGACCCGATGGTGGTGATGGCGGTAAAGGTGGCAATGTTGTCTTTGTCGTCAAAGAGAATCTCAGAACACTAGCCCATTTAAAACAAATCAGAACATTTCGAGCAGAAAACGGCAAACCAGGGATGGGGAGAAAAAAGTATGGTCGAGATGGTCTTGATGTTGAAATACCTGTCCCTCCTGGAACTGTTATTAAAGATGCTGAAACAGGAGCTCTCATTAAAGATCTCTCGGATGAGACAAGGTGGGTCTTTTTAGAGGGAGGAAGAGGGGGAAAAGGGAATTTCCATTTTAGAACATCTACTCGGCAAGCTCCCCGTTTCGCTCAAGAGGGGGAAGCAGGGGAAGAACTCAGAATTGGAGTTGAGCTTCTTATTATCGCCGATATAGGATTTGTAGGATTCCCCAATGCAGGTAAATCTTCTTTATTAAATAATTTAACCAATGCTCGGACTAAAGTAGCAGGTTACCCGTTTACTACCCGTATCCCCCAACTAGGGATGTTCCGTTACGATGATCACGATATTGTGTTGGCAGATATCCCAGGGATTATTCAAGGTGCCAGTGAAGGTCTTGGGATGGGCTTTACATTTTTACGCCATATTAGTCGTACAATGGGACTTGCCTTTTTGATTGATCTCACCGATGATTCTTATAAAGAGGCTTATGATATTCTTTGTAAAGAGTTGCACGATTATGATCCTTCTTTGTTAACAAAAAAACGGATTGTCATTGGGACAAAGATTGATTTAGAAGAGGGTCCTAAGCGACTCAAAGAGTTGCAAAAAGAGCGTCCTGATGTACAGATTATTGGATTATCTAACACAAGTGGAGAGGGGTTAGATAAGGTAAAGCAAGCTTTTATTAAGATGGTTTCACTCTCTGATGTAGTAGAGGATGATGGTTTTACAACAGAAATCGATTTTGATGCAGAGTATAAAGAGGAGACATGAGAACAGCGGTTTTCGGCGGATCGTTTGACCCAATTCATCTCGGCCATTTACACCTTATTCACCAGTTAGCAACACTTACTGACTATCAGCGATTGATTATTATCCCTGTAGCCAACCCTCCTCATAAACAAAAAGAGACTTCTATTAGCGATGCCCATCGTCTAACCATGCTCGATTTAGCTCTCAAAGAGTATGTGAATCTCTATCCTAATCACACTCCCATAGAGATGATTATCGACTCATGTGAGATAGATCGTGGTGGAGTTTCATATATGTTTGATACCGTGACTGAACTGTACAACCGTTACCCCATTGAAGGGGAGTTGGGAATGGTATTAGGAGATGATCTTTTAGATGGACTTAGAAGGTGGTACCGATTTGATGAACTACGCCATAAAGTTGAATTCATTGTCATTAGACGTAAATTAGTTCCCCCTCCTCAACATTTCCCTCCCGGAGCTCGTGGAAGGTTTTTAGATAACCCTATTATGGAAGACTCCTCAACTGCTGTGCGTCAATTAATGCAATCTCATAAAGCAACGATGAAAACGCTCTCTCCTTTAGTGCCGTACAGTGTTGCCAATTACCTGTTAGAACATGCGTTATACCAATTATAAAGAGTACATAAACAGACATCTTTCACCTAAGAGAATTACTCACTCGTTCAATACTGCCGATTCACTAATCCATCTTTGTGACAGATTTGTCCCATCAATCACAAAAGAAGATGCGTTTTTTGTAGGAGTAATGCACGATTGTTGTCGATGGATGAGTGATGAAGATCTATTACACATAGCAACAAAGCACCATATAAGTATGGAGAGAGTTGAACAAGACAATCCCATGTTACTTCATGGAGCAGTTGCATCAATTCTCTTACCAACGTTTAAAGACCCAATAGATCCAAAGTGGCAAGTTGCTATTCGGTGGCACACCTTAGCTCATAAAGAGATGGGCCCTTTAGGTGCTGCTTTATATGTTGCAGATTATATTGAAGTTGGACGAACTTTTGTGAGTTTACAAGAGCGAGAAACTATTATTAAACTCTCCTCTTTAGAAGAGATGACCCTTCATATCCTTAAAAACCACATCTCTTATATTCAAAGCCGAGCTAAGGTAGTATCCAACTCTACAAATGAGTGTAAACTCTTTTTAAAAGAGGGGGGAGTCTTTGAATAAGAGACGTCGATTGTTCACTACACTCGTAATTGTGATTCTCATGGTGCTACTTTTTCTCTCTTGTTCACAACAGCGCTTTTGGTATGGTTACTCTGATCGGTATGCATTTGCCATTTTCCCAACACACAAAGAGAAAACCTCTGTCGTTATTATGCCAATAGATCTCGTGTTGAATTATAAAGAGTCGCTTGAACAAAGAGGGGTGGAAAGTGATAATTTAGGGGCTCTTCAAGATCTCTTTGGTCTACAAGGGTCTCACTATATTCGTGGAACACGTAGTGATTGGGACTCTTTGGCCTCTTACCTTGTAGAGCAAGAGGGATTGCCTTCAACATCAATTCGCCCTTCAGTAGAAGCGATGATAAGCTTAAGTGTGAAACACTTAAGGTTATTGAGTAAAAGTGAGTTGGCTTTTATACTTGAGTCTCTTTTAGGTCCACGTACTACAACAAAAGATGTTAAGAAGTTGTTACAACTAATAAAGAAATCGTCTTACGAGGTGATCGATATGGGATATTTTGTCCATGGTCCTTCAATAAGCGGTACACACACACAATGGATTCAACAGTGGGTAAAACAATTTGCCCATTAAGTTATAAGAGGTTATACACCGATGATAGATAGTAAAACGTTAGAACAGATTACACTCATTGCTCATTATATTCACGATCATAAAGGGGATAATACTGTCGCCATAGATGTCTCAGAGAGCTCTTCTTGGGCCGACTGTTTTATTATCGCAACGGTCACAAGTTTTGGACACCTTCGAGGCCTCAGTCGCTCTCTTTGGGGTTATTTGGCAGAGCACGGAATCGAAGTGTTAAACCGTCACAAACAAGTTACAAGTGATGGTTGGCTATTAATCGACACTGGAGATATTATCATCCACTTAATGAGTAGTGAGATGAGAGAATTTTATAGTTTAGAAAAATTGTGGCACCAAGCACCACGTATAGAGTTAGAGCTCCCAGTAAGATAGATTCTTCATACATGAAGAACATAGAAGGGGAGCGAAAGCTCCCCTTACGTAAGTCTATTCACTAAAATAGGCTTCTTTTTGTTTCAGTAGTGCCCGCTCTTCTTCGGTGAAGTTTGCTCTGTTGTAGAGCAAGGACAACACCTTGACTGCTACTACTAAGATTACAATACCGAGAAGCATTAATACCCATCCTTTGGTAATAAAGGATGACAAGAGATACAAGAAAGCTGAGATGACAGCAACGATAACTGCATACGGTATTTGTGTCTTTACGTGAGCAATATGGTCAGAACCTGCAAATATTGAAGCCATGACAGACGTATCTGAAATTGGACTACAGTGGTCTCCAAATATAGCGCCGGCAAAGATAGCTCCAATAATAATGTGAATCATTGGAAGTCCACCAATGGTATACGCTAAAGGAATTCCAATTGGTGTCATAATTGCCATTGTTCCCCAACTTGTTCCAGTAGAGAACGAGATAAACATACAAATCAAGAAAATAATAAATGGGAGCAGAGCTGGACTCATCCATGAGGCTGTTGTTTGTACAACAAAGTCTGCAGTACCAAGAGCGTCAGTTACTTCGCCAATGGCCCATGCTAAAATCATGATAACCAGTGCTGGAAGCATTGTTCTGATTCCACCCATGATAGTATCTTCAAGATCTTTCATAGTAAATTTTTGGATAAATGCGAGGATGACTCCGACTACAACCATAGCAAAGGCGGCCCATGTGAGAGCAATATCTACTTCAGTATCGGCTAAGGCATCCATCATGTTTTTCCCCTCAGGTCCTCCACCTGTGTACCATAGTGCCCAAATACCGACTCCAATGAGGGTCACTAATGGGAGGATAAAGAACCAGACGTTTGCTTTTTCAGCTCTGATGGGCTCTCCTAAGTCCATCTCAACCGAAGAGAGGGGGACAGCCCCATCCTCGATTAATTTTCCAGTCTTTAAAGCTCTTAATTCAGCTTTTGCCATCAGACCAAAATCCCCTTCAAAAATAATCAAAGGAACGATAACAAGACTTAATACACTATAAAAGTTCCATTGAATTGAGTTTAAGAAGGCAAAATATGGTTGGGAACCAGTAAATGAAATTGCAGCAAATGCAGCAGCAATAAGAGATACTTGGTACCCAATCCAGTCTGACACAGGGCCAATAGTAGCCATTGGTGCAGCTGTCGCATCGAGGATATAGGCGAGTTTTTCACGTGACACGCGATACTCTCCTGTAATATCTTTTGAAGCGTTTCCAGCGATTACAGAGTTTACATAGTCGTTGAAAAATACAATAACACCTAAAAACCAAGCAAAGAGTTGGGCTTTTCGTTTGTTATTGATTTTGTGTCTTAAAGCTCGGGAAAGGGCATGAGACCCCCCAACCTTAAACATGAGAGCAGCTCCTATTCCTAAAAGGGCTACTAACACTAAGAATCGAGCATTCCAACTATCAACCATAACATCTTTCATCCATGTAAAGGTGACAGCTGTTGCTGCAAATGGGTTTCATCCACTAAAGATCATTCCTCCAATGAATACGCTCACGAACAAGGAAATGACAACTTTTCTGGAGACAATGGCCAAGATAATTGCGGCAAGTGGCGGCACAATTGACCAAATTCCAAACATATACGAATCTCTCCTTTTCGTACCTCTTTGATGACAAAAGTGTAACATACGATATTGCACCTGTATAGAAAGTATTTTTTTACGCAAAGCAACGTCAAAAAGAGAAAAATAATGCATTTTTCTGAAATAAAAGCATCAGTATTGTTTAACGAATCAGAGCACCAAGACCAAAGCCATCTTGAGGGTAGATATACCCATCTTTGATAATAACTGAATCGTAAGAAGGATCATCTATAAATTCAACATGCCCATCTAAATCGGCATATTGTACATTTGGGGATGACAAACAAAAATGTAACGCTGCTGCTATTCCCAAACCTGCTTCATCCATACAACCGACCATCGTGTGAGAGGAGGCACTTTGAGCAACAGCATCGAGTTGAAGAGCTCTTCGAATACCACCAGTTTTTGCTAATTTAATGTTATAGAGATCTACCTTTGAAATGGTTGCTAAAGAGAGAGCATCTTCTGGACCTAATACAGACTCATCAGCAACCACAGGAAGTTCTCCTTGAAGGAGCTTAAACTGATCAAGGTTTGTTTTATCACATGGCTGTTCTATAAAGGTAGCGCCTATGTGACGCAAATTTGAAATAGCTTTTTTAGCATCTTCAATTGAATATCCTTGGTTGGCATCAAAGTAGATATCAATCTCATCAGAGACTGCTTCTCGAACTCGTATCATCCGCTCTATATCCTCATCTAAGGATAACCCCCCTTTTAATTTAAGTGCTAAAAAACCCCGTTTTTTCCACATAAGAGCTTTTTCAACAGTTGTTTGAACATCTTCAATTCCGATAGTAATGCTTGTTTTAATCCTATTTCTATTTCCACCAAGTAGTTTATAGACAGGTAATTGAGCAATCTTACCCAAAAGATCATACAGTGCCATATCAGCTGCAGCTAATGCAGTAGGTTGATCGGGTATAGTTGAGTAAAGAGAATCTAACAAAGAGGCATATTGAAGGGGATCTTTCCCATCCAAAAAGGGGATGATGACGTTCTCTAAAGTAGATGAGATAGTAGTCGCATTCTCCCCAGTTACCTCTTCGTCGTAGGCACTACACCCAAATCCTGTTAAACCGGTATTTGTCGTAAGAGTTAAAAAATAATTAGTCGTCTCTTTGATAGAACTGTAGGCAATTGTAAAAGGCTCATCTAATGTAAGAGGAACTTTGGTAGCAACACTGTTAATTATCTTCACGATCGCCTCTCCATGAACTTCAACACAAGATCAATAATTGGTGTTACATCATCTATAAGGGGATCTAATGTAATAAGGTCTCTCTCTTTGGCTGTTTTTTCACTCCAAGAGCGTACTTCCTGTTGACTCATCTGTTCGTGATTTACTGTGATTGCAATAACTGGGATACCGCCAATGAGTTCAGCCGCCTCAATTTGTTTTGAAAGAGGATGGATAGGGGAGTGTTCAATTCCGTCATAATCGACTCTCTTTGGAGCATGTTGCATAATAATCACATGAGGTTGAGCTGCACTAAGTATTTCAAATCCCCCTGGATAAATGGGGTTTAATAAGCTTCCTTGTCCTTCTAACAACATCAGTTGAGGTTTTTTATCATCCCATGCCTCTAACACAGCATTCTCAATTTCACCAGCAACGAAATCGTTCACTAGTGCATCCATACGTACTCCGTATTGGGCACCTTGTAACCAAGCAGTTTGACCAGTTGCAATTAATTCTGTCGTAATTCCTCTTTGTTCAAAGGCATCTAATAAAATCCAAGCAGTTGTTCTTTTTCCTACACTTGAGTCGGTCCCTAAAAAGGCTATACGAAAAGAGTCGACTTCTTTAATTCGTCCTGTATAAGAGTGAAGTTGTTCAAATGGGGGAGCTTTTCTAATATCACGGATAATAGAACCACTTGTATGTGCTGCAGCAACCATCTCGGAGTCATCACTAAGGTAGTAGTGTAAGCCACAATCGACATTCAAACCCAGTTTAAGTGCTTTTAATATATCTTTTCTCATTTCTGATGATAATCTTCCCCCATCTGGAGCTATACCAAATACAAAGTGGGTGATATCATCCCGTTGCTTTAACGCCGAATCAAGATCCTTGTAAAAGGGGATACCATTTGGTTTTTGATCTAAAACCTCTCCCGCATCTTGACCTACTAAGGTACTATCAATAACACCAGCAACAGTATATCGGCGAGTGAAACGAACGAGTCCATGAGCTGTTTTACCAAGTGTTGAGTTAAATAAACCTTCACAATACACCAGTGCTACACCATCCATGACATACTCCTTGAGCTCTTTATGTATGTGAGTGTAAAAAAGATTTTTAGTAAAAGCAACTCATTTGAAGGAATCATGAAAGAGAGTAAGAAGTAAATACCGATATCAAAGTTATATGAAAGTATGGGTAAAACCATGAGTAGGAAATATAAAAACCACCCTGTTTATGAGGGTGGTTCATTAACACTAGAGAGTTAAAAGGGCCTCATCGGAGGCGTACTCTTGTTGTTTGATTGATTTAAACATCTCTACTAAGCGGGGGACGGTGAGGGTTTTCTTTTGATCGTTTGATAAATCGACGATAATTTCTCCCTCATCCATCATAATAAGACGATTCCCAAAATCGATGGCGTGTTGCATGTTATGGGTAATCATCAATGTTGTCAGTTTATACTCGGTAATAAACTGCATCGTTAAATCCATCACTATTTGGGCATTTCGTGGATCAAGGGCAGCTGTATGTTCATCAAGTAGTAACATCTTAGGACGACTTAACACTGTCATCAAAAGAGTAAGAGCTTGACGCTGGCCTCCACTGAGAAGTCCTACGTTATCTTTTAATCGATCTTCCAATCCCATAGAGAGTTTTTTAAGCTCCTCTTTAAACAGGGCCCTTTTTGAAGCGTTAAGACTTATTTTTAAACCTTTCATCCCTTTGGAGAGGGCTGTGATCATATTATCTTCAATCGACATCTTTGCAGCTGTTCCCCATGTGGGGTCTTGAAAGATTCTTCCTAAGGTAAAGGCTCTTTTATGCTCTGCAGTGTGGGTGACATCTTTACCATCTAAAAAAATGTTGCCTCCTGTTACTGGGTAGGTTCCACCGATAAGATTAAAAAGGGTACTTTTACCAGAGCCATTACTTCCAACGATGGTAACAAAATCTCCCTCATTAACATGAAGATTCAAATACTCAATCGCTGTTTTTTCATTTACTGTCCCGGGGTAGAAGACTTTCGACATGTGCTCAATGTTTAACATCGTTAGCCTCCTTTAATAGCTCAGCTCGTCGTTGTTTGTTTCTTTTAAGGGCTTTTTTTCGAGCATCAGCACTACTTGCTGCACTTCGTGTTTGAGCAATAATGAGACTCACGACAACTAAGATACCGGTGAGTAATTTTAAATCACTTGGGGTGAGGTTAATATGGTATCCATAATAACGGCCAAAGAACATAAGAGCTTTGTAGATAATGGCACCGAAAATAACACGTAACGTGATTAAAGAGATTCGGTTACTATCAAAAAGGAATTCTCCAATCATAATAGCAGCTAATCCTTGAACAACCATTCCTTGACCTAAGTTTGCATCGGCAAACCCTTGATACTGTGCTAATAATCCCCCAGAAAGGGCAATAAGTGCATTTGAAAAAGCCATTCCAATAACTTTAAGAATCTTGGGATCAATTCCCATACTTACTACCATCTGCTCGTTGGAGCCCATAGCACCAACAGAAATCCCTAAATCAGTTCTAAAAAAGAGGTCAACGGTAATTTTCATGATTAATACGATAATAAGTGTCCCTAATAGTTGAGCCCAAGACGTTGAGACAAAAGAGAAAAGAGTTGGGAATTTTGTATACAATGTATCAATTCTCAACAGAGGAATATTTGCCTTTCCCCCTAAAATTCGAATATTAATCGAATAGAGCATCGTCATGGTTAAAATTCCTGCTAACAGCCCTGGGACTTTTAACTCATTGTGAATGGTTGCCGTTACAGCTCCTGCCACAGCTCCACCTACAGCAGCTAACAGCAGTGCTACTGGTAAACTAGAGCCGTTAATAATGGCAACTGTCGCAACGGCGGCTCCTGTTGCAAAGGAGCCGTCGCACGTTAAATCAGCAAAATCAAGAATGCGGTAGGAGATGAGAACTCCTAACACCATGATGGAGAAAATAAGTCCATCAACAAATATCCCTTCTAGCATCGAACAATCTCTCTACTGTTTTTTTATTGTACCGTTTTCAACAATCACAGCTGCAGATGCTAACACATCGGATGTGATTGTGATACCTAGTGTTTTGGCTGTATCAAGGTTGACCCATAACTCAAAATCACTCGCATCTGTTAAGAATTCAGTACCGAGTTCTCCAGCTTTTTTGCCATCGAGAATCTCAGAAATCATCTTACCAGTTGCTAAACCAATTTTATAGTAGTCAAAGCCCCATGCGATAAGAAAATTAGTTCCCTCTACGCTTGAAGGATCGGCTGCCATAAATGGGAGATTAGCTTTTGTTGTTACATCACTAATTGATGGAAGGGCACTGATGACTGTGTTATCTGTTGCGATATAAAGAGCATCGATACGATTTGTGATTGCTTGAGTTGCTGTCATGACTTCAGCTGTGTTTGCTACAGGGGCCGCAACAAAGTCCAAACCTAAGTTTTTAGCAGCTTCTTTTGCTTGCTCCATAAGAATAACTCCATTTGCCTCACCACTTGCATAGACGTTACCAATAGTTTTTGCACCAGTAACTTCAGCTAAAAGGGCAATTTGAGCCTCAACTGGAGTCATATCAGAAACACCAGCAACATTTTCGGTATAAGGTGTGTCGTAACTTAGTACTAAACCCGATTCAACTGGATCGGTGACAGCACTAAAGATAACTGGAGTTTGGGGTAATGCATTAACAAGTGATTGGGCAGTAGGGGTAGCAATACCGACAGCAACATCGACGTTGTCACTTTTAAACTTTTGTGCAATTTGAGATGAAGAGGATGCCTCTCCATTGGCGTTTTGGAAATCAAATCGTACTTCTTTGCCAACTGATACCAGATAATCTTGAAGACCTTGTTCAACTGCATCCAACGCAGGGTGACTGAGGAACTTAGAAACTCCTACTAATGGGGTACTACTTTTCTCTTTTGCTCCTCCTGCAAATAGTAGAGAAATACCCACAAGCAATAAGAGCATTATCAATGTAGTTTTTTTCATAACAAAACTCCTTAGTTGTGTATTGATGACAACTATAGACGGAGGCAACTTCTTTGTAAAGATGGATATGCATAAAGATGCATAAGTATGCGTAAAATATTCACAAATCAATGGAGAAAGAAACATGCCGGTAAAAACCGGCATGTGGGAGAATAGATATAAGAGAGATCGTTAATAATCGAAATCGTCTTCGTCGTCGTCAATGACATCTTCTTCGTAGAAGAATAGATCGTCATCTTCGTCATCATCGTCCTCATCCTCGATGACATCAGTTTCTTCGTCATCTAAGAAAAAGCCTGAGAATTCGTCGTCGTCTTCCTCATCCTCGTAATGGTCGTAATCGTCGTCCTCTCGCAGCTCATTTGGATCAAAGTCGTCGTCGATTTGGATATCATCATCATCTTCTTCATCGTCGTAAAAATCGTCTTCCCAATCTTCTTCTTTTCTTGGACTCATTTCGTCACCCCCTATTTCAGCGGATAAATAAACAGTATGAGAGAAAAACCGATGTGTCAATCATGAATTTACCAATCTTACATACTTTTTTCACTCACTTGCAGTGAAAAAAGACAGCTGTTATAGTCTCTACAAAGACAAAAAGGAGTCTGCATGAAAACAACAACTGTGTGCGCTATCCCGATGGGGGACGCTGCAGGTATTGGTGTCGAAATTATCTTAAAATCATTAGTTGCTCCTTCACTACCTATTGATGCGTCATACATCGTGATTGGCGATGCATCTGTATGTAAAAAAGTCTCTGAAGATCTTTCGTTGCAATGGCCTTTTGATGCAACTGTAGAGGGTGAAAAAGATCTCTTTTTTCACTTACAAAAGGGGAGTGTAAAGCTTTTATTGGATCAAAACACTATTGATCTTTCACAATTTAGATATGGGGAAGTATCACCACAGTGTGGTGCAGCTGCTTATCACGCATTAAAACAAGCAGCCTCATTATGCTCAAAGGGGGTAGCAGATGTGTTAGTTACCCCTCCGTTAAACAAACTCTCATTAGCCGCTTCCTCAATACAAGAAATTGGTAACACTGAGTTACTGGCAACGTTTACCCACTCGATTTCTCCAATTACCATGTTTGAAACCCATAACCTAAAAGTTTTTTTCCTCACTCGTCATCTCTCACTTAAAGAAGCTATTGATGCTATCACAGTTGAAAGTCTCTATGAGGGGATAAGAGAGTGTTACACCATTACTCAAAAGAGTAACTTTGATCAAAGTCTCCCTTTTGCAATCGCTGCTTTAAATCCCCATAGCGGAGAAGGGGGAAGATTTGGAGATGAAGAGTCTCTTTATATTACTCCAGCTGTACAGCGGGCTCAAAAAGAGGGGATGAATGTAGTAGGACCAATAAGTGCAGATAGTGTGTTTCACTTAGCACACAAAAACCACTATAAAGCAGTGTTATCGCTGTATCACGATCAAGGTCATATCGCCACTAAAACACTCGATTTTGATCGCACTGTTTCGGTGACATGGAATTTACCTTGGATTCGAACAAGTGTCGATCACGGAACAGCATTTGATATAGCGGGAAAAAACCTCGCTTCAGAAATAAGTATGCTTGAGGCCATTAAAGTGGCCTTTCGATATAATACAAAGGAAACAGATCTATGATTGTTGTAAAAGATCTTTCGAAAGAGTTTCAGTTAAGAAAGAGGGTGGTGAAGGCTGTAGATTCGGTCTCTTTTACCGCCTTTGATGGGGAAGTGTTTGGCCTTCTTGGCCCAAATGGAGCTGGGAAAACTACGACTCTTCGAACAATAGCAACATTACTACAACCGACCAAAGGGAGTATTAGTGTTGATGGTTTAGATGTTATTGAACACAGTAGAGCAGTGCGAGATCGAATCGGTTTTCTCACCGGCGAGATGCGCCTCACTGGTCAACTCAGTGCACGAGAATTACTTCACTACTTTGGTCAACTCGATCGAATGGATGAAACTTATATTGCCAAAAGAATGGATGAGTTAGCTCGAGAATTTGAACTTGGACCCTATATGGATACACCAATAGCTAAACTCTCAAGTGGAATTACTCAAAAAGTCTCAATAGCTGTCGCATTAATTAATGAGCCACACGACATTATCTTTGATGAACCAACAAGCAACTTAGATGTGATTGCATCTAAAATTGTGAGTGATTTTATTCGTCAGGCAAAAGACGAAGGCAAATGTGTTCTTCTATCGACACATATTTTAAGTGATGCTCATCGCTTGTGTGACCGAATTGGGGTAATGTATGAGGGGCAACTTCTTTGTGAAGGTCCCTTAGAAGAGGTGTTAGAGATTCATAAAACCAACGATCTTGAAACATTGTTTTTCTCACTTGTTCAGAAAAAGAAGGAGAATTCTCTATGATTAAAGAGGCTCTCATTATATTAAAAAAAGAGTTAAAAAACCTCTTTAAAGATAAAAGAACAGTGTTCTCAACCTTTATCTTACCGCTGTTTATTCTCCCTGTTATTTTCTTGGGAATGGGAAGTGTGTTAGATTCCATGGAAAAAGATGCACAACAAACCAGCTATGCTTTAGATATACGGGGTAATTACGATCCTGTGCTTGATAATTTATTAGATGAACATCTTCAGTGGTATCCAGCTTCTCAGGCAACTGCCAAAATTTCAATTGTCTTTCCCACAACGTATGCCCAGGGAGATCAAAGCGATGTTATTGTTACATACGACTCTTCCAGTAAGAAAACTCAGTGGGCTGTTGATACGTTAGAGCGGGTATTGGGGTTATATGAGTTATTAATAGCGAACAACTTATTAGCTGAATATGGTTTGTCGTACGATGATATTCATACTTTAGATATTGTCTTAGAGGATACAGCAGCTGTTCAAGCTCGAAGTGCCACTTCGATGTTAGCTATGCTCCTTCCCTATTTTTTAGTGATCTTTTTGTTTGCGGGATCGATGAATGCCGGTTTAGATACAACAAGTGGAGAAAAAGAGCGTGGTTCATTAGCCATATTGTTGGTAAATCAGGTATCTCGTACCTCAATAGCATGGGGGAAAATTGTCTATGTCTCGGTGGTGGCACTCACCAGTGCTTTAGCAACGTACTTAGGGTTAGTCATTACGATGTTTGTCCCCATTGGAGCTGCAACATTCTCTTTAGATGGGATAACTTCAGCTGAAGTGAGTATTGCCTCGATGGTTGTTATTATTATTACTCTGTTATCAACAGCTTTGTTAACAGCAACAGTCATTACCCTTGTTGGATGTTTAAGTAAGACAGTCAAAGAGGGAAGTTCGTATGTGATGCCATTGTATATGCTGGTAATCTTAGTTGGAGTTGTTACGATGTATATGGACCCTTCAACAAATATCTTGTTGTTTATGATTCCAATTGTGAATACTATCTTTATTATGAAAGAGGCACTTTTGGGGATGGTGGTGATTCACCATGTTATTATAGCTGTTATCTCCCATATTGTTATTGCAGCTTTAGGATCGATGGGAGTAGCTAAGCTCTTTAATAGTGAGCGGATTTTACAAACGGTATAGCTATGAAAAAGAGGTTTAATAGTCTGTTACTCATCGCTCTTTTGATTGCTCTACTCAGTAGTTGTGCCACACAAATTCCTATTCGTTTGTTACAAAGTGCTCAATACGATATGAGCGAGTATCGTCATATCGCCTTTAGTAGCGTCGATCCATATCCCTCATTTCCTCTTGAAAGAGATGTCCATCTTGTAGAAGATCTCTCTCATAGTTACTCATCGCTCATTTATCCCGGGTATCAAACATTCTTAGAGCGCCTAGTAAGTGATTATGCGACAAAAGTTATTGAAAATGAGTTACACTCTTCTCACTATTTTAAAAGTATTACGTTTTCTCATCATCTTAAAACTCGGGATGAGATTGCCACTTTATACTACCAAGGAATCGATGCATTATTAGATGTCTCAGTTTCACGAATGGATGTTCAAGAGTATGTGTTTGCAAAACAAAGTGTTGAAAGTGAAAATCCCTCATACGTGCTAAGGCAAAAAGTGATGATAAGTCTTAATTACAATGTCATTGATACAAAAACTGGAATACGAGTATATGGGGGAAGGCTAAGTGACCAACTTCAAAAAGAGACTCCTTTATCTAGTGAAGAAGATCACATTATCTTTGCTCCAGTAGTACTACCACTTTTTGAACAGATGATTGACTCTTTAAGTGAGAAGATGATTGCTTCCTTAGTACCAACACTGCATACCACACATATCTCTTTGATGGGAAATAAACCGAAGAACACCGATGTAGAAGAGGCTTATAAAGTCGCAAAAAAGGGGTTATATACCACTGCGTATACCCTCTTTGTTCAAGAGTGGAATCAATCAAAACATCTCCCCTCAGGGTATAATGCTGCCATATTATTAGAGAGTATGGGAAACAGAGAGGATGGGATTGCTTTGATGAGTGAAATTTCACGAACCTATACCAACGCCCAAGTAGAGAGACAACTAAAAAGAATGAGAAATTACCACATGGAGCAAGAGCGTGCAGAAAAACAATTATAAAGAACACCCACTTTTTTTATTATATACCGGAGATGGAAAAGGGAAGACCACAGCAGCAATGGGGCTCTTATTTCGAACCTTAGGTCATGGAGGAGAAGTCGCTGTTATCCAATACATCAAACCATCCTCATTACAAACAGGTGAGAAAACAATGGCAAAAAAGCTGGGAGTCCTATGGGAAAACTATGGAAGTGGCTTTTTATGGGAGAAAGAGGATGAAACAGAGCGTCAACAGCTCTTTGATCGTGCTTGGGAGCGAACAAAAGAGCTTGTCTTATCTGAAACGTACGACTTAATCATTTTAGATGAGATTACTTATCTCTTAAATCAACACTACATCAACGAAAGTGACTTTCTCTCCTTTTTCTCTCAATTCAAACTAAAAGAGAGAAAAACTCACATTGTCTTCACCGGTAGAGGCGCTTCAGAGCCCTTTATTGAACTATGTGACCTTGTAAGTTCAGTTCAAGAGGTGAAACATCCATTCAAAAGTGAACAAATAGACTCACAAGTGATGATTGAGTTCTAATAAAGTCCTCTTTATTAATACATCTTTGTTTATTATATACCAAAGGGTGAAATTAGGTTATAATCCTACTAAAGCATAAGAAGATGCTTTTAAGTGAATGTATGCTATGTGCGTATGAAACAATCTTAATAGGGGGAATTGAATATGCTGCTTGATATGACGATATCTCAATTTCGATCGGTAGATGAAGCGCAGACAATCTCTTTTGAAGCTATTCGAGACAATCGATTAGACCCATCGAAAGTGGTTGAAGTTTCAGATCGCCTTCGGGTGATTAAGAGTGCTGCTATTATTGGTCCTAATGGAGCTGGTAAGAGTACTGCCGTTCGAGCTTTAGAGGCTTTAAGAGCAATTATTCTCAGTGAAGAGGATGTGGAAAATCCATTACAGCTTCTTGCAGGAACAAGTTTTGCCTACAGCGAAGATAAAGGAGCTCCATCAACACTCACTGTTGAAATTATTTTAGGGGTAGATGAGGATAACGGACAACCTCTTATTGGTCGTTACTCCTTAGTTGCAGATCGAACAAAAATTCACAAAGAGTCGTACCACATGTTTGTGGGACGTTCAAGAAAATTAATGTTTGAGCGTACCTTAGCTCCTAAAGAGGAGAACGAGTTACACTACGCATACCGCTGGGGTAAGATGTTTAGAGGGGAGAAAAAACGCCTTGTGGGTAAAGTCCCTCACAACCATACCTACTTAGCTGCAGCTGCACGAAAAGAGTCTCTCTCATTGGAACCTATTTACCACTGGTTCGAACACCAATTAATGATTCTCCCATTTGGGCTTTCAAGTACAAGTGAAAAGCAGATTGTTGAACAACTTAAAGAGCATCCAGAGTGGCAAAAACAGTTAATCGACTTTTTATGGAGTATCGACATTACCGACATTCGGGATGTAAAACTCCAAGATGATCGTCTCATTTTTGTCCACACAAACGTAACACAACACTACGCATCCTATTTTAGCAACGAGTCGTTAAGCTTACGTCGTTTAACCACAATTGCTATTGCGATGTTTGAAGCTTTTACACATCAAAGAGTTTTAATTATTGATGACTTTGGTATGTTACTTCACCCTTATGCCTTAGAACATGTTGTTCAAGTCTTTGAATCGAGTAACCATCTTCACAACTCTCAAATGTTAGTTGTCGATTGTAACCCTGCATTACTCAAAGAGGGAGTGTTACGAAGAGACGGTATTTGGTTTGCCCAAAAAACAAGCCAATCGGCTACTGAATATTTCAGTTTCGCCGACTTTAAGTATACAAAAGCACGTCGAGAGTTGAATGAACAATTATATCTCACTGGCTCATATGGTGCTTTACCCATTACCAGTGAATATGTGTTTATTGAGAAATAAGAAGGAGCTGTGATATGAAACGTAAAAAAAGAAGTGAAAAACCGAGAAAAACGATTCTCATTGTCACCGCAAATGAAGCCGAATCCCTCTATTTCTCACAGATGCGGAAAGATAGTCGCTACACGAATATGACCGTAATATGGGATGAAGAGGCAACCGGCGTTGAAGATTTAATCAAGCGAGCGGCTAAAGAGAGAACTCGTCAAAAATATGATAGTCAGTGGGTAGTATTTAGCTTTGAAGATTTTGGAATGAGTGCAACTGAGTTTAAAGAAGTCGAAATGATAGCGAAAAAGAGGAAAGTTCAACTAGCGTGGGCAAATCCCTCTTTCTCATTGTGGTATCTGTTACACCTCACTTCCCCAAAATCATTTGTACAAAGTAGTGAACTTATTGATCGTGAATTGGCTAAAGTCCTTCCACAGTTTGATTCAAGTGCTGAGTATTTGTTAAGTGAAGGGGCAAACCTCCACTTGAAATTATTCCCAGCTAAAGCTCAAGCGGTGGTTAATGCAAGTCAATACAATGAGCGAACAATTCGAGATGCCGGTGGAATTGCTCCGGTAAGTATGACTAAACTGCTCAACGACATTTCAACTATCTGTGGTAATGCTGATATGACATACAACCAAAAGATGATTGGAATAAAGAATAACTAAAGACCATGATAAAAGGGTGGATCATCCTACTATACATGTTCTCATTCGCCACGGGGTGTATGACGTTAGTCCTCTCCGTGGTGTTTCATCTCAGAGAGGCGTACCAGTGGACTAAATACTTCATTGTATTTCACTCCTCGCTGTTATTGGTGATAGTGTTACAAGTACTTTCGGTCTTTGTTGACCTCTTTTTAGGTCCAACAGCAGCATTTGTAAGTACCGTCGTTATTAATGCCCTCTTAGCTGCAAATATCTCATTTTTCATTGCATTTGTTCCATTTTTCACCCGATGGCTTCTTGCTCAACCACTGAGGAGCATGATGGTGTTATTTATTACCATCGCTTCGGTATTTATGGTTATCTCAATTTTAGACCTCATCTTTTCATCAACTTGGATTTTCCAAACTCTTATGGTTGTGATTTTTATTTTCTCACTCTCTTTCTCAATTGGAGTGTTGATGAGAAATCTTAAAACTATCAGTAATGTCGATGTGAGAACTGTTAGTAAAGCGATTATCATTCTCTCGTTTACGATGTTACCTCTTTTAATTATTAGCATTATCTTTCCTACAGTGAGGTACATTACCTATCCCATTTACTTCATGGCATTTTCTATTATTTTACTGGTGTTTTTATTTATCTACTTTAAAAAAATGCCCCACCATGAAGAGAAAGAGCTCACCTTTAGCAGTGTAGAAACATTTAACATTACCGAACGAGAGTATTCGGTAATTACCCTCATTAAAGAGGGGTTAACCAATAAAGAGATTGCATATGAGTTGAATATTTCGGTGAATACCGTGAACAACCATATAGCAAATATATTCTCTAAGACGAAGGTGCGTAGTCGAATTGACTTACTGAACCTTCTTTCGTAGGAGGTTGAAATGGATATTCGTCGTTGTGCTACTCCAATACAATTACTTCACACACAAAAGCCTCGTAAAGCTATTTTGGCAATCCATGGATATGCTGGATATCCTGGGGAGATGGCTCTACCTGCTCGATTATTGTATGAACAAGGCTTTGATGTATTTGCTATTCGTCTACCAGGGCACGGTACTTTCGGAAAAGATTTTAACACCACCCGTAAAGAAGATTGGCTTGGAGCGGCAGAAAAAGAGCTTCTTCGTTTACAAGAGCTTTATGAGGAAGTCTCACTTGTAGGACACTCAATGGGTGGAACAATCTCAATTATCTTATGTGCGAAGTATCAAATTGCTACTTCTGTTCTCTACGCTCCGGCACTCACTATTCCAAAGTTAAACCACACTCTTATTTCCTGTTTAGCTTTTTTTAATGTAAAACTTCCTTCGGGGTGGAAAGCTGATTCTCGTTATCAATTTTTTGATGAGCGAGATAGTGATGATGATGCTTTTTTAGGAAAAGAGTATTGGTCAATTCTCTATATGAAACAGCTTCGTCAACTCTCTTTATTGATGAAAGAGGCGAACCGAGTCGTTGGTGACACTACCACAAACTTTTTAGTACTCACCGGTAAAGAGGATGCAACTATCGGTCCTTTAGATGGGAAAAAGATTGTTGAACTGGGCAAGGGGAATAATAATTGGATCCACTATGAGAAGGGAACTCATCTTATTCAGTATGATATCGATGACAAAACACGAAACGATGCTATGACAGCAACTGTTGAGTGGCTGAGCGTTTAGCTGTGGTTGTTGCTACTTTTCCCTATTTAGGCTAAAACATATTTGGTGGCTGTAAAGCCCTTGTCCCATATTTCTAGGAGGAATTCTCCCCATGAGTGTTCGAGTTCGCTATGCTCCATCCCCAACCGGGTTACAACATATCGGTGGGATTAGGACAGCATTATTTAACTATTTTTTTGCCCGTGCTAACGGGGGAACATTTATTCTCAGAATTGAAGATACTGATCAAGAGCGCTCAACAGCTGAAGCGCTTGATGATTTATATGAAACTCTCAATTGGCTCAACGTAGAGTGGGATGAAGGACCTATAATCGGAGGTCCCTACGGACCATATATTCAAAGTGAACGGACTGAGATCTACAAAGCACATGCTCAGATGCTTGTTGATCAAGGTAAAGCGTATCACTGCTTTTGTGATAGCGAACGACTTCAAAGTGTTCGTGAACAACAAATGAAAAACAAAGAGAAACACCTTGGCTACGACCGCCACTGTCGCTCGTTAACTTCCGAAGAAGTTTCATCGCTATTAGCTGAAGGAAAAAGTTCAGTAATTCGACTTAAAGTCCCCCTCGAAGGGAAAACAACCTTTCACGATATGTTGATGGGTGATATCTCCCGAGCAAATGTAGATGTGAACCCAGATCCAGTACTTCTTAAATCTGATGGGTTTCCAACCTACCACCTTGCTAATGTCATTGACGATCATATGATGGGCATTACCCATATTCTCAGAGCTCAAGAGTGGATTCCTTCGGGCCCTCTTCATGTCTTATTGTATGAAGCTTTTGGTTGGCAGGCTCCACTTTTTTGTCACCTCCCGATGGTGATGGGTAAAGATGGTCAAAAACTCTCCAAGCGCCACGGCTCTACCAGCGTTCGTGAGTTCAAAGAGCAAGGGTATCTCCCTGAAGCTTTGATGAACTATGTAAGTCTTGTTGGTTGGGCATACGATGGGGAGAAAGAGTTTTTCACCAAAGAGGAGTTAAGCACTCTCTTTATCTTAGAGAAAATATCAAAAAGTCCAGGAGTATTCGATTATAAAAAACTTGAGTGGTACAACGGGATGTACATTCGTCAAAAAGATGATGATTCGTTAATCTCTTTGTTAGAACCATATCTACAACAAGCCGCATTTATTGCGACTCCTCCTACCAACGAAGAGAGGGAGCTACTATATAAACTTCTGCCACTTGTCAAAGAGAGACTTAAAAAACTCGAAGATGTTGTCCCTTTGGTAAGATTCTTATTTGAAGATATTACACAATTAGAAGTTGCAGATTTGCTTCCTAAGAAGCAGAGTGCTGAACAAACACTCTTATCATTGGAGCGTGCTTTACCCATCATTGATACACTGAACAAAGAGAACCTTGATGAGGTCGAAAACGCTCTTGTTGAACTTGCCAGTACCTTGGAAATTAAGGTGCAAGGAGTATTTATGCCATTAAGGGTTGCTATTACCGGTTCTGCGGTGAGTCCCCCTTTATTAGATTCCATACTCCTATTAGGATTAAAGAACACAAAAGCCCGACTACAAAGGGCTATAACACTACTTAAAGCTGAGGTTTTAAATGTCTGACGTAACAATGGAGAAGATTGTCTCTTTATGTAAGAGAAGAGGATTTATTTATCAATCGAGCGAGATTTATGGAGGGTTGAGCGGATCTTGGGATTACGGCCCCTTAGGAGTTGAGCTTAAAAATAATATCAGAGACTTCTGGTGGAAAGAGATGACCCAAATGCACGATAATATCGTCGGTCTTGATGCCTCTATTTTGATGCACCCAAAAGTGTGGGAAGCCAGTGGTCACGTTTCGAATTTCACCGACCCTTTAGTCGATTGTAAACAGTGTAAAAGTCGCTTTAGAGCCGACCATGTCGATTTAGAAGCTCCCTGTCCCAACTGTGGTACTAAAGACTCGTTCACAGAACCACGAAATTTCAACTTGATGTTTACTACCCACCTTGGATCGATCAAAGATGAGAGTAGTGTGGTCTACTTACGTCCTGAAACTGCCCAAGGTATTTATGTCGATTTTAAAAATGTTCTTCAAAGCAGTCGAGTGAAAATACCTTTTGGTATTGCCCAAGTTGGAAAAGCATTTCGTAACGAAATTACAACAAAGAACTTTATCTTCCGATCAGTAGAATTTGAACAACTTGAGATGCAATTTTTTGTTGCCCCAGGAACCGACGATGAGTGGTTTAACTTTTGGAAAGCACAAAGAATCGCATACTACGAAAAAATGGGAATAAGAGCCGATCGTCTTAGATGGGACAAACATGGTGATGATGAACTCGCCTTCTACGCTAAAGAGGCTTACGACATCCAATACCTCTTTCCCATGGGATGGCAAGAGTTAGAGGGGATTCACAACCGTACCGATTACGATCTTACCCAACACCAAACATTTAGTGGAAAAGATCTCACTTACTTAGACCAAGAGACTAAAGAGCGTTACACCCCCTATGTTGTTGAAACATCGGCTGGTCTCACTCGTAATGTCCTTATGGCGCTAAGTGATGCTTATGAAGAGCAGCTCCTTGAAGATGGTGAAACAAGAACAGTGATGCATTTCCATCCTGCTATTGCACCAATTACCGTTGCCGTTCTCCCACTTGTGAAAAAAGATGGAATTGCTGAATTTGCCAGTACACTTGAAAAAGAGTTAAGAGAAGACTTCACTACATTCTTTGATCAAAGTGGAGCTATTGGGCGACGCTACCGAAGAATGGATGAAATTGGCACTCCATATTGTCTTACTGTCGATTACCAAACACTTGAAGATAATACTGTCACCTTGCGTGATCGTGATTCGATGGAGCAAACACGAGTTGCTATAAGTGAACTCACTACCCATATCCGCTCTTTGATGAAAGCTTACAAGAGAGTGTAGCGTATGAAGGTAAATACAGCGTTACAAGTACTCTACGATCGAGGATTTATTGCTCAATGTACCGATGTTGAAGGCTTAAGTTCTTTAATGGACAAAGGGCCAGTAACGTTCTACGTGGGAGTCGATCCCACAGGAAAATCGATTCACATTGGCCACATGGTCCCATTTTTTGCCATGCACCACCTACAAGAGCATGGACATAACCCAATTGCTTTAGTTGGAGGAGGGACAAGTCTCATCGGGGATCCTTCAGGGAAAACTGAGATGAGAAAAATGCTCAGTGTTGAAGAGATTGAAGAAAATAGTGCTGCTCTTAAAAGCCAATTAGGGACCGTGTTAGATTTCTCTGAACAACCACCTACAGGGTGGGGGAAGGGAATCATGCTTAACAACTATGATTGGCTAGGGAAGCTCAATTACATTGAGTTTTTACGAGATATTGGTCGCCATTTCTCTGTTAATAAAATGCTCACATTTGAAAGCTACCGACAACGACTCGAAAAAGGACTCTCCTTTATCGAGTTTAACTACCAGTTGTTACAATCATTTGACTTTCTCACCCTCTTTAACGAACACAACTGTGCATTACAAATGGGTGGAGATGATCAATGGGGTAACATTGTTGCTGGGATTGATTTGATTCGTAAAGTCTCTCAAGGAGACGCCTATGGACTTACATTTAATCTCATTACCCGTGCAGACGGACATAAGATGGGTAAGAGTGAGAAAGGAGCCGTCTTTTTGGACCCTGAAATGTTTAGTCCATACGATTTTTACCAATATTGGCGTAACGTCAATGATACTGATGTTATTCGCTTTATGAAGCTCTTTACATTCCTTTCATTAGAAGAGATTGCCACCTATGATGATCCTTCTAAAAATATTAATGAGGCAAAAGAGCGCCTTGCGTTTGAACAAACCAAGATTATTCATGGCGAAAAAGAGGCCCAAAAGGCCCAAGCAGCAGCAAAAACCGTATTTGGGGGATCCGTCTCGGAGGAGGCAAAAAAGGGGTTACCAACACTTGAGATTCCACAAAGTGAACTAGATGAGGGAATTGGAGTTGTTCAACTGTTTGCCAAAACTGACTTATGTAAGACAAACAGTGATGCCAGACGCCTTGTCATGCAAGGTGGAGCGACAGTTCAAGATAAAAAAGTCGATGATATTAATACAATAATCGACATGTCATGGGTAACTCAAGGAGAAATCATTCTCAGAGCTGGTAAAAAACGGTTCTTTAGAATTGTCGTCTCTTCTTGATACAAGGCTTAGATAAGCCAATATGAAACGAGGTATCGTATGAAACGTTTTAGCATAGTATTAATGATTGTGGTGTTCGTTCTTATTACACCACTTGTTGCAAAAGGGGCTAAAGAGGTCGTTCCTGCCAATGTGGTACGCATGGCTGTCATGCAAGGACCTAGTGGCTTTGGAGTCGCCGGTCTTGCAAAAGACGATGGGAACATTGACAACGGCATTACACTCGACATCGAAGTATTTCCATCCCCAAATGAAGTAATTGCCCGCTTGGCAAATGGAGAGTTGGATATTGCCGCTCTTCCTACTAATGTGGCTGCAAACTTGTTTAACAAAGGGGTTGGTGTAAAGTTAGCTGCTGTAACAGGAGAGGGGATGTTAATGTTGTTAACAACCGACCACTCTATTACCGAACTTGAACATCTTTATAATAGAAATATAGCGATTCCTGGTGCTGGTGGAACTCCTGATCAATTAACTCAGATTCTCATTGCCGCATTGGGTTACCAAGTAGATGAAGATATCTTCTTAGATTATGGAGTTGCAGCTCCAGCTCAATTAGCACAAATGCTCATTGCCAATCGTGTCGATTTAGCAGTTCTTCCTGAGCCTTTTGTTACCATGGTTTTAAATAGTAATGAGAAGGCAGTTCCTCTTATGGATGTACAACAACTTTGGTCTGCTTTAACGGGGACTACTAATTATCCTATGACTGTTATTGTAGTGAGTGACAAGTTTGCCCAAGAGCATAGTGCAGATCTTCCCGTTGTGATGAATGCAATAAAAGAGTCGATTACGTGGGTTACCACACATCCACAAGATGCTGGGGTTGTCATTGAACAACTAGGAATTATGAATGCGGCAATGGCAACACCTGCTATTCCACGTTGTAACTTAGTATTTAGAACTGCCAAAGAAGCTTTTGATGCTGTTGATGTCTACTACAAAGTCTTATACGGTTTTGATTACACATCAATCGGTTCTGAGGTGCCAGATGCCTCGTTCTACCTTAGCTACTAAAGTAGTTGTAGTTCTCAGCTTATTACTCTTACTAGGAGTATGGCATATTGGCTCTCTTGTCTTAGATGCACAAGTGATCCTTCCAACTCCTAGTAAGACGTTCTCTGCGTTTATCACACTTCTGCAGTATAAACCTCTCTCAGTGAATCTCCTTACCACGGTTGGTAGGGCGCTAAAGAGTTTTTTAATCATTGTTACTGTTGGATCTGTGTTAGGTATCATTGCGGGGTATAAACCACTATTTTCTGCTGCACTACAACCTTTGTTGGTGATGTGTAAAGCAATTCCAGTGATGTCGATTATCTTATTGGCTTTTATTTGGTTCTCCAGTGGGACAGTTCCACTTTTTAGTGCTTTTTTAATGGGTTTTCCCGTTATGTTTGTCCAAGTGGAAGAGGGAGTCCGTCTCATTAGTGAAGATCTTAGTGAGATGAGTCACATGTACCATTTCTCTCAAAAAGATCGGATCATGCATTTGATTATCCCCTCCTTAACCCCATCACTTATTACAGGAGCTAAAGCCTCTTTATCTATGGTGTGGAAAGTAGTGATTGCTGCAGAGGTCCTCACCGTCCCCCGTTATGGAGTGGGATCAAGGATGCAATTAGCTCAAATTAACTTAGAGACAGCTGAAGTGCTCGCATGGACACTGATCGCTATTCTCCTTACCGCCTTAGGGGATGTGTTGTTTATTGCTATGTTGCAACTTCCAAAAAGATTCAGAGAGCTGAAAACCAAACACTTTGAGAGGGTCCATGGTCATTCATAATCTCAGTAAACATTATATGGTTGATGGTGAGAGTCTTATGGTTCTCTCAGATTTCTCTTTAGAGGTAGAACAAGATGCAATCACAGCTCTAGTGGGACCATCAGGTTGTGGGAAAACAACACTGCTTCGCCTCATTGGAGGACTAGAGAGTATCGACTCTGGATATATTGAGTTAAATGATCAAGAGAAAGGACCTATGAGTTATCTCTTTCAAGAACCTCGATTACTTCCTTGGGATAGTGTTCTTACGAATGTTGAGTTAGTACTCAGAGAGAGCATTCCTACTAAAAAAGAGCGTATTCAACGGGCGATGGAATTTATCTCATTAGTTGGATTAGAAGAGTATGCCTCATTTAAACCAGATCAACTAAGCGGTGGGATGCGTCAAAGAGTCGCTATTGCCCGAGCATTTGCATTCCCAGCCAAAATTATGTTGTTAGATGAGCCATTTCAAAGTTTAGATTCACTTCTCAGATGGTCTCTCGTACAAGCCTTTATCACCTTGTGGGAGAAAAATAAAAGAACAGTGTTATACATCACCCATGATGTTCAAGAGGCGTTTTTGATGGCTGATCGAGTAGTAAAACTCTCGCACCGCCCGATGAGGGTGTTAAAAGAGTACCCTATCATGATGAGTCGAAGTGAGCGAAGTTTGCGTGACCCTCAATTTGCAGAACTCTTTTCCCAATTCTACCAATAACATCACCCATGAGCTAATTTAAAGGCATTATTGCGGTCTTTGGGCACAAGGTGGTAAAAACTACCTTTTTTTAATGTGCTCCCATTGTGAGTTCACCTGGTCCAACAGACGCTCAAGGTCGATATGGGGAATTTGGCGATTTTCCATCAATACTTCCCCTTTACACAACACCGTTTTTACATCACTCGATTTTGCTGAAAAGATAAGAGAGGAGTAATAATCATTGTGAGGGTTCATATGTGTTGAGGTGGTATCAACTAAGATGATATCGGCATCTTTGCCTACTTCTAAGGTTCCACACTCTTTTTCTCGTCCAAGAGCTTTGGCCCCTTCAATGGTTGCCATTCGTAGTAGCTGATACGGAGTAATAGCATGGGGTTTCATACTCTTTAACGAGGCTAAAAATGAGGCTAATCTCAGTTCTAAAAACATATCTAATGAGTTGTTTGAAGCAGGACCATCGGTCCCTAAGGCAACAGGTATGCTATGTTCAAGAAACGAAGTAACTGGGGCAATACCACAAGCGAGTTTTGCATTACTACTTGGGTTGTGAATAATAGGAATCTTATATTGGGCTAAAACCTCTATATCTTCATCACTGACGTGTACCCCATGAGCAAGGTAGCAAGAACCTTCAAATACTCCTAATTTCTCAAGATACTTAACAGGGGATAGGCCAAAAGTAGCGATACTCTGATTCACCTCGTGGAGGGTTTCACTGACATGGGTGTGAAGGGCACAACCTACATCTTTAGCCGCTTCTGAGCCCATCTTATAGGTCCCTTCACTACATGTGTACACCGAGTGGGGAGCTATGTCGAATAAGATTTGATTCTTACTCTGATTTCGAATATCTACCAAATAGGGGAGATTTGAGTTTAGTCGTTTTTGAGTCTCTTTTTCATCTCCAAAGAGGGTTAGTCCAATAGAGCCTTTGACTTTTGCCTCTTTCATTGCCTCAACAGTCCCTTGAGGGAAAAAATACATATCACTGAAAGTGGTAATTCCACTTTGAATCATCTCAACGATTGCAAGTAGTGAAGCGGGGTAGATATCTTCTTCTTTTAATGTATCTTCTAAAGCCCACACTGCTGAAAGCCAATCTTGTAAACTATCGACTTGGTCGCTGTAGTTTCTAAAATAGGTCATTGAGATATGAGAGTGGGCATTGACAAAAGAGGGAAGTACAAGGGCATCTGTTGCGTCAATGACTTTATCGGGGACAAAAGAGGGATCTACCTCTCCAATAGAGACGATTTTTCCATGCTCAATAGCAATATCTTCTTTAAGGATAAGATCCTTTTGAGTCATGGGTAATAGTGTTCCGTGTGTAATGAGTATATTCATGTTTTTACGATACCACACTCTTAACCTTTTAAAAGCCTATCGATGGTTCTTGTTACTTTATTTCTCTGTATTTTTTTTGTACTGGTCATTGCCATTGGATGTTGCAATATCGTGGTTTTGGTAACTTTTTGATATGCAATGAGCTTTTTATTCACATCAGTGACAATTTTTTCAATATCTTTGGCAATCTGATTGGCATCTAGGTTGCGTGGTGTGTAATAGTCAGGATTTGGATAGATGACTGCCTCAATCTCTTCCGACTTGGAAAATTTATGAGCTACATAGCCTCTAATAAGGATTTGCTCAATTTGATCGTAGAGTTGGAACTGATCTTCAATCTCTTCTGGATAGACGTTCTTTCCCCCTTCGGTAACTATGAGGTTCTTCGCTCGCCCTTTAAGATACAAATAGTTTTCTCGATCCAAAAAACCAAGATCTCCAGTGCGTAAAAAACCATCTTCAGTGAATAGCTCTTGTGTTCCTTCGGGATCTTTCATATACCCTTTACAGATATTTGGTCCTTTTACTTGAACTTCACCAACGCCTAAGAGATCAGCATCGGCAATACGCATCTCTACAAGAGGGAAGACCTTCCCAACACTCTTTACTTTAAAGTGACTGACAGGGTTTAAGGTAATAATTGGAGCTGTTTCAGTAAGACCGTATCCTTGAACAAAATCGAGCCCAAGTTGTTGATACTCAGTAAATGTTTTTGGAGAGAGGGGACCACCTCCACAGATACAAATACGGTTTTCTAACATTCCTATCCCATCTAAAAGTTGCTTAAACCATCTTTTACCATGGTTAATCTTAAAAAGAGATCGACTTAAGCCATTAACTTTCATCAGTAATCGGATAAAACCATACGCAAAGATTCCCTTTTCTCGTACCTTTTTCATCAAACCAGCAAGGAGCTTGTTGTATAACAAAGGAATGGCTAAAAAGACTGTGACGTTACCCAGTTTAAGATCTTGTAAGATTTTAGAGACTATCATCTGTGGTCCAAAAATCAGCTCACAGCCAATTTTAAGGGATTCTAAAAAGATAGCTGTCATTGCATATGAGTGATGAAGTGGTAGCAGAGCATACAATACATCTTCTTCAGTAATAGTGAGAAACTCTGAGTCACTTGCTTGATACACATCACTGACAAAGTTTGCATGAGTGAGAATAACCCCTTTCTCATTACCCGTAGTTCCACTGGTGAATAAAATAGCAGCAGTATCTTCACCATCGGGATAATCAGTGTGAGCAATCTCCTTTCCTCCCTCTTCTATTGAAGAGAAGTTTATACTTCCGGTTGGAGAATTCTCATCCAAAGAGACGGAGAAGGAGATACTGTTAAACCACTTTTTCTTACCAAGTTTCTTTAATACATCACTGTCGGCGAATATGGCCTTTGCTTCACTGAATTCACTGAGAGAGTCGACTCGGTCAATCGGCATCTGATTATCTAATGGGACAACAGTCGCTCCTGAAAATAGGATGCCTAAGTAAGCTAAACCCCATTGAGGAGAATTTTTCCCATTTAAGATAACCGTATCACCCTTAGAAATTCCTTGTTGGTCTAAAAAGGATGCGATATCTAAAATACGTTGGTACATTTGTGTATATGTATAGGTCTCTTTATCCTCTTTTCGATATATAGAAAAAGCGATTCGGCTGGGAAATGCATCAACTGTCATTTTGACCATATGGGGAATAGAGGGCCACTCCCCTTGAAAAAAACTACCTCTATATGAGTCTAATATATCCCACGCACGCATAAAAATCTCCTATAATTTTGTCCTAGTTAATAATAACTACTACCATAAAAACTAAGACATCTTCATATGGTGATATACTGAGATAAAAAAGTCAATTCTTTTTGATTAAAGAGTTTGCAGTATGTAGTTATATGTAACTATATCACAACCACATCCCAATTGACGCTTTGTTATGACGGTCAATAAGGGTTTGTAAGGAGATAGAGTCTAAGACTGAGTCGATACTCTCTTTCAACGTTTCCCATAGATATTGAGTTTCACACTGTTCTCTTTTTGGACAATGATAGGAGTGTTCATCTAGACATGGGGCAGGGTGCACAGTCCCCTTGACCGCTTGTAGTACCATTAAAGAAGTAATTTCATGTGGATGGTAAGCAAGACGATATCCCCCTTGTGATCCACGAACACTCACTACCAAAGATGAACGGACAAGAGGCATCATAATCTGTTCTAGATATTTGATACTGATATCTTGTGCTTCAGATAACTCTTTAGCTGTAGTTAAGCCACTGGTGTGTTTAGCGAGTTCAACCATAACTCTCATAGCATAACGCCCCATTGTCGATACTTTCATACATATTCCTTTATCGAGGCATCTGGTGAATTATAAAAGAGGTAATAACATCGATCCGATATGATAATACATTATTGTGTGTATCGGGTAGAGAGGATTTGAACCTCCGACCCCTTGGTCCCGAACCAAGTGCGCTAGCCCCTGCGCTACTACCCGTCACCAACATCGAAAACAATACTAGATGGTGTTTCCGATGTCAATTACATCTCTTATATCACCTATGTGAAAGAGGGGAATTATTAAGTGGTAAGTAGATGCCACTACGGTTATAAAAGAGTGTAAAGAGAGAATTTTTCACTATTGAGACTCGTAAGTGTTACGTTGACACGCAACTCTCAACATGGTATTTTTGCCAAGATGTCCTTTCAATTGAAAGGAGATTGATTTAACTTACTTAGAGAGGTTTTACATGCCTTCAGATGATCAGAAGAAGCCCGAACAAAACGAGGAGAACGTAGTCAAATTTACTCCTCCTGAGCCAAAGAAAAAAGAGAAAGGACCTAAAAAAGGTATCTCCTGGGCCATGATATTCACCTATGCCATCTTAGTTACTATTGCAGTAGTGATGATTTTTGGTGTATTTCCCTCATTTGGTGGCTCCTCTGAGTCTTCTTGGGTGTTTGGTTCGTACGATAAAGAGAAGATTGAATTTGCTCAAGGGAACTACTTTGCACGACAATACCAGTCTCTGTCTCAACAAGTTCGGGGAAGTGGTCAAAATGCCGCCTACCAAGTATGGCGTGGAGCATTTGAAAACACCGTCTTTTTTACTGCTATGCAAAATATAGCGAAAAAGAGTGGGATACGTGTTGTTGACTCCTCGGTGAACAAACTTATTTTAGAGAGTGGAATTTATGATACTGACGGTAAATTTGATGCCGAAAAATATAATGCTGCGACTGTTGAGAGCCGTAATAGGGTAAAACAACAATATAGTGAGTTGCTACCTGTACAAACTATCATGACTGATAACTCTACTGCCCTTATTGCACCACAAGAGATGGATTATATCATCGACATTGGAAATCATTCACGTTCATTTAGCTATGTATTATTTGATTCTTCCTTATTTCCTGATGAAACAGCTATCGAGTATGCCCAAAAGCATCCATCACTGTTTACCTTATTAGATATTTCAGTGATTACCTCGGCATCAAAAGAACAAGCTGAAAGTGTTAAATCACTTATTGAACAACAACAATTGAGTTTTGAAGATGCAGCACGACAACACTCCTTAGATCAGTTTGCCCAAGAGGGTGGAAAAGCTGGAACGTGGTACCTTCATGAGTTACAACACAACTTTGATATCCCTGAAGAGGTGAATGTCCTCTTTTCAACAGCCGAAGGCTCTCTCTCACCAATCTTTATCGGTGGAGGAGGCTACACTTTCTACCGTGTAAACAAAGGTCCATTTGAACCCGATTTTAACGAGAGTGATGTGATTGCTGATATAAAAACCTATCTATCTTTACATGATGAAAGTGCCCTCTCTTCATATCTCGAAGAGCAAGCTATAGCATTCGCCCAAGATGCTGTTCAAGCTAAAAACCTTGCTTCGGATGCTCAAAGAGCAAATCTCACAACAGTGAGTGTTGAATCGACTCCTATAAACATAGGGTTATCACAATTACTCAGTGGATTTATGTATACAGATCAAGGTGGGTCGTTAGCAGAGTTAAGCCAAGACACTACTGCTATTACTGCATTGTACACCCAGCCAGTAGGGTCAATAGTGGGACCATTTAAGACCTCTGATGGCTATATAGTAGTTGGTATTGATTCACAAGAGCCCATGGAAAGTGATTTACAAGCACAATTTACTATGTTCTATCCTTTCTTGGCTCAACAAAGAACACAACAAGATACTGTGAACGCAATTTTCTCTTCAGACAAACTTGAAGATAACTTCTTACCGGTGTTTATTGATAAAATTATTGGCCCCACATTGAATCAATGATTGGGATTTTAGGTGAAGCCCTCATCGATTGTGTCGTTGAGGGTGATGGCCTTTTAGCATACCACTACGGTGGTTGCGCTCTTAATTGCGCTGTCGCTGCCTCTCGTTTGGGAGGCAATGTGATTTATCTTTCTCCTTTATCTAAAGATTTCTTTGGGCAGAAGCTTCTCTCTTATTTTAAGCATGAAGAGATCAATACTGTAAAAGAGCTTACTTTTAGATTTGAACCCACAACACTAGCAATTGCCACATTAGATGATAAAAAGCAGGCTCAATACTCTTTTTATACTCGTGGTACTACTATAGAGAGTTATGATGCAAAGAGTATCTTAAGAACTGTAGAAGCTTATGATGCATTACGTTATCTTCATGTCGGTTCAATCTCTCTAGCTTTAGAACATAGTGGCAACGAGATAATACAAGCATTAAAAAAGATTTCCTCTTCTCTTTTAATCTTATTTGACCCCAATGTTCGCCCTTCAGTTATTGAAGATGAAGCTTCGTATCTTAAGAGAGTGAAAGAAGTTGTCTCTTTAGCACATATAGTTAAATTAAGTGATGAAGATCTATCCTTACTGTATCCAAAACTCACTTTAGAGGAAGCAATTGATTTACTGTTAAGCTTTGGTGGTGCACAGCACATCGTCCTTACCCTTGGAGAAAAAGGAGTGAGATGGATTTCACATAACCCACCATTTGATATCCATGTTGATGCCATAACACCAGCTACTGTAGTTGATACTATTGGAGCAGGTGATACCATCAGTGGCGTCATACTTGCTATGCTTTCTGCTCGCTTCATTGGTCCACATGATATAATCGACGAAGCACTCGCAACAGAGATTTTACAATATGCTGTAAAAGCTGCCAGTATCACCGTGAGTCGTAAAGGTGCAGACCCACCACATGTACGGGATATGATTTAAGGCAAAGAGAACTCTTTTTTGGTATATTCATTGATACGGGATAATTCACCAATAGTGGGAATTGAGTCCATTGCACCGTGAGTCATAATAGTCAAATTACTTGCAGCACTAGAGAGGTGTAGTGCTTCTTCTACACTGAGCCCTTGGGCTAAAGAGGAGACAAGATACCCAATAAAAGTATCTCCTGCAGCAGTTGTGTCGACAACGGGAACATCCCAAGTCCCATACGAGTATCGAGTAGTTCTACCTTTCCCATATAACACTCCATGCGGTCCCACAGTGATAAGAATCGCTGTCTTTGGATAATCACTACATAGTTTCTCTAATGCCTTGAGTGGGTCAGAAAGGCCACTAAGACCTTCAGCTTCAACTTCATTTAACGCTAATACACTAAGGTACTCTAACGATAAGTCTGTTATCGTTGAATCGTAGGGGGCAGGGTTTAATACCACGTTAAGTCCCCTAACGTAACTTTGTTTAAGAATATAATCGTTGAGATTAATCTCATTTTGTAACAATACCCAAGAGCCTTTATCAAAGTGATCTAATACAGTATCGACATATGAGTGTGTAAATGAGTGATTAGCACCTCCATATAACACAATAGCATTTTGTCCTGATGAGTCGACTTGGATCATTGCTTGACCAGTTAGATGATCTTTTATTGTTTCAATGAATCGAGTATCTACTTTATAAGAAGAGAGTTTATCTATGATCCAAGAGCCATCACTGCCGATAAGACCTGCATGATAGATCTCTTTATACCCCGATTTAGCAACAGCGACAGATTGATTAGCCCCTTTACCGCCGGTGAAAGTATCTACACGACGACTGTGAATAGTCTCTTTTGGTACTACAATTGAATCAACTGTAAATACTTTGTCTATATTAATTGAACCAAAATTAACTATTGCCATATCTTACCTATAATAGTTGTACTTTGTGTTTTTTTGCCTCTTCATAGAAATGAGAAGGCCACACAGAGGCTTGAACTTCTCCTATATGAGCTTTTTTTAACAATAGCATACACATTCGAGATTGACCAATTCCTCCACCAATAGTTTGTGGGAAATCACCATGTAATAACCGTTTATGCCAATATAATTCTTTGCGTTCTAAGGTGTTACTGTGTTCGAGTTGTCGTAATAAGGTAGGTTTATCTACTCTAATACCCATACTAGAGAGTTCCATTGCTTTAGATCGGACACTATCCCAAATAATTAAGTCCCCATTTAGACCACGATACCCGTTATCTAATGGAGTTGACCAATCATCATAATCTGGAGCTCTAGAGCCGTGAGGTTTTCCATCAGCTAAAGGCCAACCAATCCCTAGTAAAAAGATTGTCCCATATTTTTGGGTAAGTACTTGCTCCCGTTCATCTGCAGTGAGATCTGGATACTCTTTTTGGGCATCTTCAGCATGAATAAAGGTGACTTGTTCTGCTAAAGAGGGTGTACACATAGGAAAAAGTTCACCAACTAGGAATTCAGTTCGTTTGAGTGCTCTATAAATCTTATTTACAACAAATTTAAGGTAGTCTAAATTCCGATTACCTTCTTCCATCACTAGTTCCCAATCCCACTGATCTACATAAATAGAGTGGGTAGCATCAAGTTCATCATCAGGGCGTATTGCATTCATATCAGTATAAAGACCACTGTTAGGTTGATAACCATGGTCAGCTAAAGCCATTCTCTTCCATTTAGCTAAAGATTGAACAATCTCAACCTTATTATTATTCATTTGTTTGATATGAAAAGAGACAGGCTGATCAATCCCATTAAGGTCATCATTAACACCAGAACCTGAAGCTACAAAAAGAGGACTGGTAACTCTAGATAGATACAATCCTGCAGATAATTCACTTTCAAAAGTATCTTTAACAAACTTAATAGCCTTTTCAGTATGGCGTGTTGTCATCAGCGGTTTGTAATCTGTTGGAAATAGTAAACCCATATACTCAAACTCCTTGAACGCAAGGTATCAAATAGAGATAATTTAGTACAGTGTATATATTTTGAGATAAGCATTATTAAATAATAACTAACAACTTTTAGATGATAATAGAGTAAAAAAAGTTAATATTTAACTCGAAACTAAATGTTATGATAGAAGAATATATAGTTAATGATATAGAATATATATCATA
>JBBAFS010000002.1:0-66384 GCA_041655255.1 Sphaerochaetaceae bacterium | reverse complement strand
TGTTTGAGTTTATCACCGAGGCCTAAAGCTTTCAATCAGAGTGAAAAGAGATTGAAGGTATCCATCATAACTTCGTATGAGTTATTCGAGTTCTACTTCTTAACACTCAATTCTTTGTACCTATCTCCATCATAGAGCGTTGCTAAAAGTTGAAAGGATGACACATACATAAAGCTAAATTAATTATCGCTCCCCATCTTCAACACACTCGCTGTGTTCATATTAAGAGATGTTAAAGATCTTGAACTGCTAGTAGCCTGTAAAGCCTAATTCTTGAATTCAATGACTGGGTAAATTGACTTAAGTTTTGTTATTGCATCCTGTGTTGTAAATTGCCAATCAATGCCTTTCTGGTTAGCGGTTCTTGATGTTGACCAACTTAAAATCTCCGTTGCCAATTCTTCCATGTTGTTGATTCGCCTGTGCGATAGACATTGGTTAGTTAACGCAGATAGCTCTATTTCTGCCATGTTTAACCAACTTCCATGTTTTGGTGTGTAGTGAATCTCCAGTCTCTGTGAAAGTCTAAAGGCCTCCTGAGGAGCAAACGCTTCGTATAAGGATGAGATATTGTGAGTATTGAGATTATCCATAACAAGAACTACTTTTTTCTGCTTCAGGATATTGCTCATCCAAGAGCCATTTGATTTCTGAAGCCCAATCCTTCTTGGTTCTACGTTCACGTACATGCGCTTCTCTCCAACAACCAAGCGGTTCTGTGAACATGAAGATACTACAAGTTCCGGCTCTGATGTATTCACTGTCCTCTAGCTTGGTGTGATTACACATTGAAAGAGGTATCGGCTCTCTGATCTCACCAAGTAGCTGAACTGGTTTTTCATCCATGCAGATCAGAGGATGCTTCTCATCATAGGGCTTTGCGTATACTGACAGCACATCTTCCATTTTTGCTACAAATTCACCGTTTTGTTGGGGAGGAATGCACCAACAACGCTTTAAATGAGGCTTAAACCGGTTTTTTTTAATGTTTTTCCCACCGCCGTATGGGAAATTGCATCAATGTAATCCAATTCTACCATCCTCTCAGCAATAAGTCTGAGGGTCCATCTCCCATAACCGGCTGGAGGATCTGAGCACGCAAGAGCAATGATATGTGCCTCAACAGAGCCATCAATCTTAGCCGGCACCGGCGGTGTTTCTCGTTTCTTGCGCTTGATTGAATCTTTCAATTCAGGGTTTTGAAGGTAATCTTTCTTCACTCGCCAGATTGTTTGGGCTGTAGTACCTAACATATGTGCTACTACTACATCCTTCATCCGGGTGCGACCTTCAGACTCATCAACGCAAAGAAGGATGTTTGCGCGTCTTATCTCCTTTGCTGGAGCATTTCCAGAACGGACTAACTTCTCAAGCTCTTTGCGCTCTTTTGCTGCTAACGAAATTCGTAAGGATTGGTACTTCATGGCTATCTCCAAATATAAAGCTATTTGAAGCATAACACAAATGGGATAAAGATTAAAGTTTTAGTGTTTACAAACTACTAGGCAAAAGAATAAGGAGAGAACAGATATTGTTATTTTAAACTGGTTAAGGAATAGAAATACTATTGAATTTTTGGGAGTTTGGGAGAAAATGCATAATCCTAATTTTAATCCCATCGAATTCGATGGAATTAAAAGTCAAGCAGGATTTAATTCATTTGTCTTAACTCCTAAGCAATAGATAGAATCAACTAGTGCTATAGGCATTACATCAAAGGCAGGTAGGTATGGAGGAACATATGCACATAAAGATATAGCCTTTGAATTCGCCTCCTGGATTTCACCAGAGTTTAAACTATATATAATTAAAGACTATCAGAGATTAAGAGAAGAAGAACAGTATAGATTATCTTTAGCCTGGGATTTAAGAAGAGAATTATCAAAGACAAATTATCATATCCACACTGATTCCATTAAAGAAAACCTAATCCATAATAAGCTAACCAAGAACCAAATTGGATTTACCTATGCAAATGAAGCAGATATGCTTAATGTCGCCTTATTCGGCTTAACTGCTAAGGAATGGAAAACTAATAATCCTAATAAAGAAGGAAATATGAGAGACTACGCCACCATAGAAGAATTAATAGTAATGGCAAATCTTGAATCTACTAATGCTCAATTCATTGCAGAGAATATACCACAAGCTGAAAGACTAAAAAAAAATTAAATCAAATGGCTAGATTTCAATTAAAATCCCTATTAAACAACTCCACTTTAAAGAAATTAGAAGGGAATAAATCTATTGAAAAATAAATTTACACGCAAAAACACCATAGATTCTTTTAATAAGATTTCTATGGTGTTCCTATTTGCAATCCACTTGATATTATTTCTTGAGTTATTCAAAAAAATTTTTTTACCCAATTTCGTTCCAGTCGAGAACCTTAACCCTCTACAAATATTGGCTTTATCATCTTTCTTGTTTATTTTTAACTACTCCCACTCAATCGTTGCGGGAGGTTTATCTGTGATGTCGTATAACACACGACTGACTAGTGGAACCTCTCGCACAATCTTTTCAGAGAGGTGTTGTAAAAACTGATGGGTAAATGGATAGGTTGTGGCACTCATAGCATCGACACTGGTAATTGCTCTGATGGTACACACCTCTTGGTAATTACGCCTACCATCTCTTAAGCCGACACTTTTTACTGGCAGTAGTGTTGCCAGAGCTTGCCAGATCTGATCATACAAGTTCTCTTTTCGTAACTCTTTTATAAAGATTGCATCAACTTCTCGTAATGTCTCTAAGCGCTCAGGGGTGATAGCACCAATACAACGAACACCTAAACCGGGACCAGGAAAGGGGTGACGATCTACCACTTCCGCGGGGAGACCTAAAGCACGACCCACTAGCCGTACCTCATCTTTAAAGAGTTGCTTCAGTGGTTCGACTAACACCATGTTCATCTTTTCAGGGAGCCCTCCAACATTGTGGTGACTTTTTACAGCAACTGATGAACCATCTTGGTGTTGTAATGATTCAATCACATCGGGGTATAACGTCCCTTGAGCTAAAAAGGTGATGTTATTTAACTTTTTAGCTTCACGTTCAAAGATCTCAATAAACAAAGCTCCAATAATCTTTCGCTTCTTTTCAGGATCAGTGACATCTTTCAAAGAAGAGAGAAACTCTTTTTGTGCATCGATGTAGTGAAAGTTCTCTCCTCCAAATAGAGAGTGAACTTCTTCAACTTCCCCTTTACGAAGAAGTCCGGTATTTACAAACATCAAATGAACTTGTTTCCCAACAGCTTTTTGTAAAAGAGCAGCTGTTACCGATGAGTCCACTCCACCTGATAATCCACATAAGACGTTGTGCTTTCCCAATTGTGTTTGAAGTTGCCTGATCTGATCAGTAATGATGTTCTCTACACTCCATGTTCTTTGAGCTTTACACACCTCAAAGAGAAACTCTTTTACTTGGCTCTCATCAATGTGATGTGGTGATACATTCAAATAAGGGATCGTGATACCCTCTTTTAAGGAGGGGATATCACTTACTTCAATGAGCCCTACAGCATGATCAACTTCTTTGGGGTTAAACACCACTTCGCAATAGACTTCACAACTGCGTATAAAACGAGTCAGTTGCTCGCGTTCATTGCCCTCTGGATTATAGATTAAGATGGTGTCAAATGTAGATTCGCTCATAAGGTTCCTCTTTTAGCGTCGTAAGAGACGAACAGCAGGATAGGCTTTTAATAGTGCCTTCATAACAATAATTCCAAATATAAAGCCGACGGTCGATTGTAACACGTTAAGAGGAATTTCAACTAAAGCTGTTTTAAATCCATACAGTACCCCGCCAGCGAGGTAGTATCCTCCACTCATCACAACAACACCAACAACTCCTGCAAACACCAATCGTATTAACTTTGCATCGATAAACATTCCCACGTTGTCTTTTTTTCGTGCAATAAGACCAATGAGGAGGCCCTGAACACCGTGAATAACAAAAGAGAGCGGAGCCCACTGCGGATATCCACCAATAAAATCGGCTAAGCCGGTTCCTAGTCCTCCAGCGACAAATGCCACCCATGGACCAAATAAATATGCAGAAAATGCGATAATAACATCACATAAACTAATATACCCTTTAATGGGAGTTGGAACTCTCACTATTAAGGTAAATACAACAACAACTGCAGTTAATACAGCTGTTAAGGCAATGTGAGTTGCGCTTAGACTCTTTGATGTAGATACTCTCATATCAACTCTCCTACCAGCAGATTCCCACGAATGCGATACACGCTGGGATTATTAAAGCGATAACAAGGTGTACAACAAGAGACCTTTTTGTTTCAAGTTCTTTATATCGAGAACGCTTCTGATCTCTTCCTAAACCACGATGTTCAAGATTCATTGCAACATACGGAATCGATTTAATCGCTACCACTAAAGCTGCAATGACTGTAGGTAGGACGTCTCTCATCCTCTTTTTTCTCTTCTCAGGGCCCTCTTCACGTAGCTCAAAGGCTTGTTGGATAGTTGTAAACGAGTCGGCTATAGAGGGGACAAAGCGAAACGCAAGACTCATAATAAGTGAACCCTTATACGAGAGACCGTACCATTGGAACGCGAGGTTCATCTCACTTATTGTAGTGGTCCACATCACAATTGTAAATAAATAGGTGATCGTAATTAATCGAGAAGCTAAACGACTTAATGCCTCTAGTGCTTCATTGGTGACGTAGATATTACGGTAGATGACAAAGGCAATAGTTCCACCCCGCTCACTCAATGGGGCAAATATGACCATCAGGATTAATAACAATAGAATTGTTTTTAATGGACGTAAAGAAGAGCGAAATCTCCCTACAACCAAAGCAGTGAGCATCGAAATAACAACACAGAGCCACAACACATGAAGTGAAAGTGGGAGAAACAACACTATTGATAACACAACTAACATCAACAGTTTTGCTCGAGGGTCGAAGCGATACAACACTCCACTTTGATTGATATAGAGGTTTGTGTTCATGATCCCACCTCTGTTTCAATCATCGCACCATCGACAATGGAGTATTGTCGATCAGCAATGTGTTGAGCAAACATCGGATCGTGGGTAATGACCAACAGTGTTGATCCACGACTACGCAATAGTGAGACAATCTCACATGCACGTTGGTATGTTACTCCGCTATCAAGTTCATCCAAGATAATGAAAGGTCGATTCAACAGGTGGTATATAGCAGCTTGTACACCTTTACGGGAGCCGTAACTCATCATCGTAGGATGTGCATCGACATCTAGGTGATACATCGATGCACATGTGTGTACCATCTCTTTTTTTTGTTGAGAAGTGAGATCTTTATTGAATCGATGAGCATAGATAAGCTCTTCTCTTACGGTAGGTAAAAAAAGGCCAAAATCGGGATTTTGAAATAGATACCCTACTTCTCTTTTAAGACGAAATTGATCTATTAATTCATTGTTTATGGTAATGCTTCCCTCTTGTAAAGCTTGGAGACCACAAAGATGACGACTGAAGGTTGTTTTTCCTGATCCATTTGGACCTACTAAAGCAACTACTTCATCTTTATGTAACTCAAAATGGGGAACACTCAGATGAAAAAGGGCTTTAGAGTCAGAAGATGGGGTTGTGTGATCAATGTGTACGTTTTTACACTGTAGAGTCTTCATCTGAATATTCGAAAGATGTGGAACACTCGTTGTTACCTTTGGAAGTGGCATAAGAGGATCCATCTCAGAAAGCTGCTTTGAATCAGAGTGATGTAGTCCCTTCTCATCGAGATAGTAATAAGCGTGAAACAACTCTTCATAGATAGGAAGAAAACGAGAAGCAAACACAATTACTGAACGCTTTTTTGATGTAAGAAGATCTACTAATTTCTCACGCCATTGTGTATCGAGGTTATCAAATGGTTCATCTAAGACCCACAAAGGCGTATCTAACGCATCGGCCACTGCCAAAAGCAATCTTTTTTGTTCCCCTCCTGAGAGTTCTTGAGGGTTACGCTCTTTGTAACGGAGAAGATCCCACGAGTGTAATGCCTCATCGACTCGTCGATGAATCTCTTTTTGTGGGAGAGCTAACGACTCAAGTGGAAAGGCAATCTCTTCGCCACAACTACTCATCATCAGTTGTTCACTGCTATTTTGACTTACTAAGGTAACAATATCGGTGAGATCCCATGGCATAGTTGTAAGAAGATTTGTGTTGAAGATACTCATCTCTCCTGTCACTACTCCCTCGTTATGACGTGTGGCTAAAGAGCATAATATACGTGAGAGAGTCGATTTCCCGCTATCGGGAGGTGAGACAATAAGGGCATTTTCTAAAGAACCTAAAGAGAAATTAAGATCAGAGAACAGAGGTAATGCCTCTTTGCCATCGTAGCGATGGTAACTAAAAGAGATATTTCGTAGATTAACCACCTGTTTAACCTTCAATTTGGTAGTGTTGTTGAATCTGACCGAATACTACCTCGGGGAGATCTTTGAGTTGTTCTTCACTCATAGTGGCTGTGTCGATAGGTTCACTGACGCTAAGGCGAATAGGGGTTTTTCTCACACTGGTTCTATGCTCAAATGCATCTCGAGTTCCATCAATCGTAATGGGGACAATAATTGCTTTAGCCCTGGTAGCTAATTTTAAACTCCCAGTTTTAAACGTACCTAAAGCACCTGTTTTACTTCGAGTCCCTTCAGGGAAGATAAACATAGCAGTCCCCTGTTGAATCTGTTTCACCCCTTGTAAAATGGCTTCAATAGAGGAGCGGGGGCTTTTACGATCGATATAGACACAATTCATAGCTCGAATCCACACATTCAAAATAGGGACTTTCTTCAATTCACTTTTAGCAATAAAGCCGACCCATATTCCTAATTTTGCTAAGACTATAGGAATGTCGAGCATACTTTGGTGGTTTGCGATAAAACACAAAGGGGCCCCCTCTTCGGGAATGAGCTCTTTACCGATGACAGTCACATCAGTATGTAAGACAAACATGATAATCTTTGCAATATTAGTTCCGTTATAACGCATCCACTTATCGGCAGCTTTATGTGCTCCAAAGATGCGGAGGATGAACGCAGGTATCATTGCCACTACGATTGAGAGGACAAACGTAAGTGCAACGATTATTAACGCTAAAGCGATTTGTATCTTTATCATAGCATCATCTCCTTATTTCAATGCGTGGTTGTAATAAAGACGACTGTATGCACCACCTAGTGCAATAAGTTCTTCGTGCTTACCTTGTTCAACAATACGACCGTTCTCTAACACAAAGATGGTGTCAGCCCCTTGGACCGTAGTGAGGCGGTGAGCTATCACAATGGCAGTTCTTCCTGTTGCCAAACGCCCAAATGCTTCTTGAATTTGCGCTTCTGATTCACTATCTAGTGAACTTGTCGCTTCATCAAAGATTAATAATGGAGGATTTTTTAAAAAGACTCGAGCAATACTAATACGTTGTTTTTGACCCCCAGATAGGCGTGTTCCTCTCTCTCCTACTTCGGTGTCTAGCCCATCAGGAAGTGAGCGGATAAAAGCTCCTAAGTTTGCCTTCTCTAAAGCATCGAGCATCTGTTCATCGGTGGCATCACTTTTACCATATTTAAGGTTTTCACGGATGGTTCCATCAAATAAGAAGACGTTTTGTTGAACAAAGCCGATATTTTGGCGTAGTGACTTTTTTTGTACATCCTCAACCGGTTGATTATCGATACACACTTTCCCTTCAATCGGT
Organism: Sphaerochaetaceae bacterium; assembly: GCA_041655255.1. Classification (GTDB taxonomy): domain Bacteria; phylum Spirochaetota; class Spirochaetia; order Sphaerochaetales; family Sphaerochaetaceae; genus JBBAFS01. Next base: position 58,661 of record JBBAFS010000002.1, on the reverse strand, counting down.
TCATAAAATCGAGGAATGAGAGACACGAGGGTGCTTTTTCCAGCTCCCGACTCTCCAACAATAGCAACAGTACTTCCACCTCTAATTTCAAAGTTGAGATCGGCTAACACATCTTCAGTTGAAGTGCGGTATTTGAACCGTACATGGTTAAATTGAACTGAACCATTGGTAATCTCTAAAGGTGTAGCTCCTTCGGTATCTTCAATATCACTTTCAATATCCATCACTTCAATAAATCGTTCAAATGCAGTCATTCCCTGTTGCAGTTGTTCCATAAAATTAATGAGACGATCAATGGGGGGTAGTACAACTCCAACATATAAAATAAAGGCGACTAAGTCGTACACTGGCACAAGGCCTTTATAAATCAGGATCGCACCCCCGGCTACGGTAGTGAAGTAATAGAGTTCTCTCAATAAGATCATTGTCGATTCATAACGAGCCATCACTTTGTATTGATTCGACCGTGCATCTTTAAAGATGGTATTTACCTGTTTGAATTTTTGTTTCTCATAACTTTCGCTGGTAAATGATTGAATCTCTCTCACCCCTTGAATTGAGTTTTCTACCATCGAGTTCACATCGGCTACTGTCGATCTCACTGCTCTAAAGCCAGCTTTAAGCCGTTTGCCAAAACGCATCCCATAAAAGAGCATGAACGGAAGAGGGATTAAACTCACCGCTGCTAAATAGACATTATTGGAGAACATCACCGTATACGCTCCAATAATCACCACAGCAGAGATCAGTAAATCCTCAGGTCCATGGTGAGCTGTTTCAGTAATCATAAATAAGTCATTTGTTAAACGACTCATTAAGTGTCCTGTTTTAGTCTCATCAAAATAGCCAAAACTGAGTCGTTGGAGGTGGTTAAAGAGATCTTGACGCATATCACTCTCCATCAACACTCCCAAGTGATGCCCCCATCGTACTCGAATGTACGTGGTAAAGGTTTGGATAATATAGATAGCTAACATCACCACAAAGATCATAATCATCATGCGCCAATCATGATTGGGGATGTAGGTTCGTAGTAACTCACGGGTAAGCTGAGGGAAGATGATGGCTAATAGTGAGCCAATAACCGCTGCACTCATATCGAGGATAAAAAGTTTTTTATATGGTGTGTAGTATGAAATAAATCGTTTAAGCATCCTTTTTCCCTTTGCCTAAGAACTGAGTAAATATTCCTTTCTTTCTTTTTTTCTTTTTGGGTTTGACTTTTGTCTCGGGTAAAACCACTTTCTTTTTTGGTTCAATAGCACCACTATACTCTTGTTTATACAAAGCCATTCGTTGATCTAAATCCATATGTTGGATATCTGAGTAACGCTTTTTTTGTTGAGAACTTACTTTAGCGACCCTCTTACGATCAATGCCTAATGCTTTTGATCTCTTGGGTCGAGGTTTTTGAGGTGTTCGCTCGCGCTTGCGAGAGGGGAAGATTTGACGATACTCGGCATCGTTAAGAAGATTTCTAAAACTAATGTGTTCACTTTTATCTTCTACATCTTTGACTACATCGTCATCTACCCACACCACGGGAATACTCATTTTAATAAACTCTTCAATGGCTTCTAAGCTATACACGTATTGTTCACAAGCTAGTGAAACAGCTTTACCACTTTTTCCTGCCCGTGCTGTACGTCCAATACGGTGAACATAACTCTCATAATCTTCAGGTAGGTCGTAATTCACCACTAACTCTAAATCATCAATCTGCAATCCTCGAGCAGCAACATCGGTTGCTATGAGGAATTTTAACGATCCACTTTTCATCCGGTTAATAATACTCAATCTTTTTTGCTGTGGAAGATCTCCCATTAAATATTGAGTCTTATATCCATTGAGATTCAATCGTTTACTTAACTCAATAGCCATCGCCTTGGTGTTGGTAAACACAAGGGCGTTTTTTGGGTGGTAGTGGTTCATCAGTCGAAGAAAGAGGTGGAACTTATCACTTTTAGCGACATGGTACAACTCTTGGTCAACTGCCTTAACTGTCACCTCTTCAGGTTGAACTTCAAACTCAACTGGCTCATTCATATACTGCCACGCTAAGGTACGTACTTTGGTACTTAAGGTGGCACTAAAGAGCATTGTTTGCCTTTTTTTGCTACTTCCCATCATTGAAAACATTTTTTGAATATCGGGAAAAAAACCTAAATCGAAGAGGCGGTCGGCTTCATCAATCACAAAAGTATCGATGTGTTTAAAGTTTATTTTGCCCATTCGCTGGTAATCTAAGATTCTCCCTGGGGTAGCAATCATCACATCGAGCCCCTTCTCTAAAAGGGCATCTTGTTTTGCATACCCAACTCCTCCGTAAAAACATCCAATTCTATATGAGGGGATAAACTGAGAGAGAAGACGAGCATCTTGTTCTATTTGAACTGCTAATTCACGAGTGGGAGCTATCACTAAGCCAAAGGAGTTATCACGTTGTTTCTTAGAGAGATAGTGTTGTAATAAGGTGATAAGAAAGACAGCCGTCTTCCCTGATCCCGTTTTTGATTGGACCATGACATCTTTGCGTTCTAGCGTTGTAGGAAGCACTTTTTGTTGTACTGGCATGCATGTTTTAAAGCCAGCGGCATCTAAGCCTTTAAGAAGATCGGCGTGTAGGGGTAATTCTGTACATTTCATATACGAACTATACTAGAATTGCTATTTTTAGTGTAGTCTATCCTCTTCCCACTGACGAATCAGGTGGTGGATGTGAGAAGTAATCTCAAATGGAGATGAGAAGATTCGCCCATCAAAGCTACTTATGGGCATAGCCCCCATACTCGTGGAGGAGATAAATAACTCACTATATCTCCCACGGTGGAGATCTTTCAGTTTAGGACTCTCATAGATAACACTATAGCCCAACTGCTGGGCAGCTTCGATGACCTTGTGTCGAGTCACTCCCTCTAAAACCAACTCTGATGGAGCTGTATAGAGGCGATTCTCTTCACAAGCGAAGATATTACTTCGTGTCCCTTCGATAACTTCACCATAACTATTTACTAAAAGAGATTCAAAAGCTCCATGAGAGCCTGCCTCTCTGAGAGCAAGGTAGTTCATCAATAAAGCACATGTTTTATAACGAGGTAAAAACCTCTCTCCGTGATAGCTAATTGCTTTCACCCCTTGGGTGTAAAAACTTTCGGGGTAGATTGTTGGTGCTAAGGCGGTGATAAACAGTCGCTCTTCCATTCCACCAAGCATCACAATACGAAGAGTTGCCTCTTGAAGTGAATCTTTTTCGAGGAGCTGTCTCATCCACAACAGTACATCGTCATGAGTGTAGTGATGGCGTAGCCCAATTCCAGCTGCTGAGAAAAAGAGGCGCTCAATGTGTTGATGAGGATAGACAATCTTCCCTTGGATTACCCTCAGTGACTCATACACTCCAAAGCCATACTGCATCTCACGATCACTAATAGGGAGGGATGCTTCGTGTGCAGCAACGAGATGACCATTTACTATTGCGTGTTTAATCATGATAGAGCTCTCCTTTAATCTGGATAGCGGAGTAACTCTCGTGGCTTACTGCCTCGAGCTGGACCAACAATCCCCTCTTCTTCCATCTGCTCAACGAGTCGAGCAGCTCGGTTATACCCTATTTTTAATCGTCTTTGAAGATAGGAAGCCGACGCACTTTGTCGCTCAGTGACGATCTTTTTTGCTTTTTCATACAACACATCATCACTATCATCACCATCATTTGTATCTAGGTCGTCGTCTTCAACCTCATCATCTTCGAAAAATCCCTCATCAAGATAATCAGGTTCACCTTGTGTTTTAGCATATTCGACAATACGTTCAACTTCTTCATCACTTAAAAATGCCCCCTGAATCCGAATCGAATTAGGATCCCACCCACTGGCAAACAGCATATCTCCTCGCCCTAGAAGTTTTTCAGCTCCAACTTCATCAATAATAATTCGACTATCGACTTGGCTGGCAACCATAAATGCAATTCTTGTTGGAATATTTGACTTAATAATTCCTGTAATAACATTGGCCGAAGGGCGCTGGGTGGCTAACACTAAGTGAATTCCAATAGCTCGAGCCATCGCAGCTAAGCGAGCTAATAACGTTTCGAGTTCTTTTCCTACCGTGGTCATTAAATCGGCAAACTCGTCGATAATCACCACGATATAAGGAAGTTGTTCTCGAGCAAGTTTTAACTCTTTCACTTTCTTATTGTATGCGCTGATGTTACGAACAGCTAACCCATTAAGGAGTTTGTAACGCCTCTCCATCTCATACAAACAAAACTCAAGTGCTTTAATGGTCTTTTTTGGTTCGGTAATTACTGGAGTTAACAGGTGAGGAATGCCGTTATACACTCTCAGTTCAACAATCTTAGGGTCAACTAAAATGAGACGGACCTCTTTGGGAGATCGACGATACAAAATCGTACTAATAAGTGAATTCACACACACAGACTTACCACTACCGGTGGCTCCTGCAATCAGGAGGTGGGGAGTTTGGGTTAGTTCAATAACTTCAGGCTCTCCAGTAATCTTTCGTCCTAGAATCATTGGGATGTTGTATTGTTTTGAATCGACTGTAGAAAGGAGATCTTTAAATCCAATGATTGAGCGATTTTTGTTAGGCACCTCTATTCCTACAGCTTGCTTACCTGGAATAGGGGCGACAATTCTCACCTGTTTTGCAGCAAGCTGTAATGCGATGTTATCTGAAAGACCAATAATTGAACTCACTCTCACCCCAGGGGCGGGAGAGACTTCAAACATAGTCACAGTGGGACCTTTGACAATATTTAAGAGTGTTGCCTCAATTTTAAATTGCTTAAGGGTGTTAATGAGATCTTCCCCTGATGCTCTTACCGATTCATCAACAGCCGTTGAGTGATCAGGGTAGGTATCTAACAACTCTTCAGGAGGATTGTTATAACGAGTTTTATGTCTACTTAGAAGTGCAGAAGAGACTAAGCCTCCTACACCGCTAACACTATCGACATCATCATCCTCTTGAGTGATTTGAATTTCCTCTACTTTTGGTGGTACCGCTACAGGTGCAGGTGGCTCAACTTCAGTGGTAGTATCAGAAGTTGGTGGAACTACAGAGGGAGAACTAACGTGTGGAACATTTACTTGAGGAATAGAAGAGGGGACGACAAAGGTGTCTGCTTGACGCTCTTTTTGTAATCTCTCTCTTAAAGAGGCCGATAAATGAAATGCTTTACTCTCTTGTACAGGCTCAATAACAACTTCCTTCTCTTGTTCTACAGGAGAGCCAAATGTTTTAAATATGGGGGTCTCTTTGACTTCTGGAAACGAGACTTCAGTAGAAGTAGTAGTAGATGGTATGTCAACTGGATCAGTAACCTCTTTATCTCTCTTTTTGTGTGTGTTGGAACTCTTCTCTTTTTTAGTCTTTTGTGCCTCTTTTTTCTCTAACCGTTTTTTCTCTCTTTTTGTGACAACTTTTGGAGTAACTCGTTTATTCTCTAACTCTCGTTGACTCCTTTTTCTCTGTATAGAACGTTGGATCTTCATTGAACCAATTAATAAGAGAGTCCCTATCAGTAACTCAATGAGAATCAATAAGCCAATAAAAATAAGGCCAACCACAGGTTGGTCAACTAAGCGATCTAAGAACCTTTTTGGTTCGTTGTATCCGCCAATCAGTTGAAAGATTAAAAATAGTGAGTAATAGATTAAAGCACTGTAAGGGGCAATCCACCAGTAGAAAAAGTGAGATCGTACAAGTACAAAAAAAAGTGCCACAACACCAAGGTAGATAGAGATGAGGTATAATTGGATAAACTCACCCGCTCCATAAGGGATAACAGCGTTATGTACTAGAGCTAATAGGTGATCTAATTCTCCAGTAAGAGGGATCATGTGGTAGATATCTTCGGGGACAAAGATTGGCAACAGAGCCACAACAGCTAAAACTAGAGACACAATACTAAAAAACAGCGATACTTTTTTCAATCGTACACCCTCTTACATCTTCTATCTTATACGGTAGTGAACACTCCCAACAACCCAATTACGAACAAGTAAAAACTAAACAGATAGAGTTTTTTACTCTTTACAAGTCGGATAAAGAGTTGAATCACCCCCAGTCCAACAATAAAAGCACTCACCATCCCCGCTACAATAGAAGCAGTTCCTACCTGCATGCTTTGACTAGAAGAGTCACTTAATGTAAGAACTAATGCTCCTACGACAGCAATCACAGAGAGTAACAACGAAAACTCAGCAGCCTCACTCTCTTTGATTCCAAGATGGCGGGCACTACTGACGGTAATCCCTAAGCGACTAATTCCGGTAAGACTTCCTAGACCTTGAGCCACACCAATGAGTGCTGAGTTTTTTAAATAGACACCACTGTGACGAGAAGGGGCCCACTTCATCGATCCTACAATGAGGGCACTGACTAATAATAAAGCACTGGCGTGTTTCACATTTCTCACTTCAAGATCGAAGTAGCGGAGAATGAATACCACAATCACCGTCATCACAGTTGCTAACAATAAAGAGAGAATCATCATTAAGTTCTCTTTATCTTGTTCCTTAATAGGGGCACTAAAAAGACGTAACAAAGAACCTAATAAAGAAAGAATCCTTTTTCTAAAGGTAAAAACAATGACCGCTATCGTAGCAAGATGTAAGTAGATATCAAATAAGAGAGGAACGTCTCCTATAGAGAACCAGGAGCGGAACAACAGTAAATGGGCACTACTTGATACAGGTAAAAATTCAGTAACCCCTTGAATCACTCCCAATACGATAGCTTCAAATAGACTCATCATTGGCCTTCTCTCCTTTGTTTGTGTAACACCACTAACGTTCTTTCCCCCTCTAAAAAAGGGACTCTCATATGTTCATATGTAACAGACCACATCGTATCAAATAGCCTCTCTTTGTTCCTCAACTCTTCAACTTCGCGCTCTGCACTCTCTTTGAGCCCTTTATAAGCACAAATCACTCCCCCAGGTTTCACAAGTGAGTCAAAAGCTTTATACAGTTCAATGAAAGGACTCAAAGCTCTGAAGGTGACTACATCAAATGCTTCATCAATATGAAAGAGGTCCTTATTATGAACCACTACGCGGTCGGTGAGGTTACACATTGCAATGGCGTTGTGTAAAAAGTCGACCCTCTTAGATGATCGCTCTATCAGTGTAACATGTACATCTTCTAATACAATGGCTAACGGAATCCCAGGTAAGCCCCCTCCTGAACCTAGATCTGCTAAACTCTTATTCTCTCCTAAAAGTGTTCGTATGTGTGTTGCTGCCACAAGTGAATCAAGTAGGTGTTTTATAACAAATTCTCTTTTGGTAGCTGCCACAAGTTTATACGTTTCGTTAAATAAAGAGATCTCTTCAATGTACGATGTTAGTTGTTGTACTTGAGTATCATTAAGGGAGAGAGAGAGTTGCTCACACCCTTGTAACAGCAAATCGATATCATCCATGGCGAGTCTTTCCTCTCTTATTGAGAGCTATCATCACTAAAGCGATATCACTAGAGCGTACTCCACTAATTCTTTGTGCTTGTCCTACACTGGCAGGAAGTACCGAAAGAAGGAGTTCTCGCCCCTCAGTAGACAATCCATCCACTTTGTTATAATCAAACGTAGAGGGAATCGCTAATCGCTCCATTTTTAAAAATCGATCGACTTGTCTCATTTGCCGTTTGATATACCCATCATATTTCACATCTAACTCTACTTGGTGACGAATGTACAAAGGATAGTTTTCTAACTCAGGAATCTCCTTTGTAAGAGCCTCCATTGAAACAGAGGGCATCTTAAGAGCTTCATATGCTTTTTTACCACCAGATGAGTGTTGTTTTAAGAGCGTTTTTACTAAATCAATGTCATGAAGTTTACTTTCAAGGCGATTCATCGCTTCTTGAGTTTGGAGCCCAAGAGCATACCCTTTGGGTGTGAGACGTTGATCAGCACTATCGTGACGCATATTTAAACGATACTCAGCACGACTGGTAAACATCCGATACGGCTCTTTAGTCCCTTTGGTCACTAAATCATCGATAAGAACACCTATGTACGACTCACTTCTATGTAACATAAAGGGTTTTTCGTTAAACAACTTTTGAGCTGCATTAATCCCTGCTAAGAGCCCTTGAGCAGCTGCCTCTTCGTATCCACTAGTCCCATTTGTTTGACCAGCTACAAAAAGGTTGTTCACCTTTTTTGTCTCTAACGAAGGTCTTAGTTGTAGTGGATCGATATAGTCGTACTCAACTGCATAGGCAGGGCGCATCATCTGTGCCTTTTCAAGACCTTTAATTGAGTGAATCATCTCAAGTTGTACATCTTCAGGAAAAGAGGTACTTAAACCGTTGAGATACATCTCTTGGGTCTCTAGTCCTTCAGGTTCAACAAAGACTTGGTGACGTCCTCGGTCGGTGAATCGGACAACCTTATCTTCAATTGAGGGACAATATCGAGGTCCTTTACTACTAATTTGACCACTATACATCGCAGAGAGATGAATATTGTTTTGAATAATTGAGTGAGTTTTTTCATTAGTATAAGTGATGTAACACGGTAGATGTGGATGATCAATCTCTTCATTTTTAAAAGAGAAACTCATCATAATCTCTTCACCCTCTTGTTTTTCCATCGCATCTAAATCCAATGTAGATTTATCAACACGAGCGGGAGTTCCTGTTTTCATTCTTCCAAGAGTGAAACCTTTAGATCGTAATGCTGTCCCTAAGCCGATGGCAGCAGGTTCACCTAAGCGACCACTACTCGATTCCCACGTTCCAATAAAAATCTTCCCCTCCATGAATGTCCCTGTGGTAAGGACAACTACGTTTGAAGAGATCTTATGTCCCCGCTCAGTAACGACTCCTACAATTGTATCTTGTTGTTTGTTCAGTAAGATATCGATTACGGTGTCTTGATACAAAGAGAGGTTCTTTTGTAACTCGAGAGTCTCTTTTGCTCTGAGGTGGTAGATATATTTATCTGCTTGAGCTCGGGGGGCTTGAACAGCAGGGCCACGGCTTCGATTTAACATTCTAAATTGAATCATAGAAGAGTCGATGATGTTTGCCATCTCTCCCCCAAGAGCATCAATTTCACGCACCATGTTCCCTTTAGCTAATCCACCAACAGCTGGGTTGCATGACAGACGCCCAATAGCGTCGAGGTTTTGAGTAATCATGAGGGTGTTTGCCCCCAATCGTGAGAGAGCTAATGCAGCTTCAATTCCTGCATGCCCTCCTCCTATCACTATCGCTTGATAATCCATCTTATTTACCTACACAAAATTGACTAAACATATGAGTGAGCATCTCAACAGAGGAGACCTCCCCGGTGAGTGCTCCTAGTGCATGAAGAGCTTCTTGTAACTCAACAGCCACAGCATCTAAGGCAAAATTCTCTTTGTGAAGATACAGTGCTTGTTTAAGTGCCTCTTGAGCACGTTCAAGTTCCTCTTTTTGCCGCTGAGACTCAATAATGAGGGCCCCTTCATCGTAAGTGGGGAGATGGGAAGTAAGACGCTTAATCATCGCCTTTTGAAGTTGAATAAACCCCTCCCCCTTTTTCGCACTTAAGACAATACTCCCTTTAATGGGCTCTTTTGTTGCAATATCACTTTTATTGGTCACAACAATAACCCGCTTATCATCCAAAAACTGGTGATACTCTTTAAGTGTAGTCTCATCGTGAACACTTCCATCAAATAACAATACAATCACATCGGCTCGATCAAGTAATTGATAAGTCCGCTTAATCCCCTCTTGTTCGACAACATCGTCACTTAAGCGTAAGCCCGCTGTATCATAAAAGGTGATAGGAATACCCTCAATCTCCCCTTTTGATTCGATGAAATCACGAGTGGTTCCATGAATATCGGTGACAATAGATCTCTCTTGTTTCAGTAAGAGATTAAAGAGAGTCGATTTTCCTACATTCGTCGCTCCAGCTAAGACAACTACGGCTCCATCTGAGTAGAGTCTTCCCACCGAGTACGTAGCAATTAAAGCTGAGAGTTGTTCAACTATCGCCTCAACTTCTGATTGTGGGAAATGAACATCGTCGATAATGTCATCTTCAGCATAATCGAGTTGGATCTCAACTTCTCCTAAGACACTTAAAACCCGTATTTTGATCGATTCAATCAAATCATACAATGAGCCTTGTAAACGATTAAGCGCTAAGTGATGAGCTTTTGAAGATTGAGAGCTAATGATTTCATGTACTGCTTCAGCTTGGGTAAGATCCATTCTCCCATTCATAAAGGCACGATATGTAAACTCCCCTGCACTCGCCTCTCGAAAACCAGAACGCTTTAATAGTGCGAATATGGAAGAAATAGCAATTTGACTTCCATGACAACTTATTTCAACACTCTCTTCTCCTGTATACCCACGCCCATCTTTAAACAGGGAAATTAGAACCTCATCAACACGCTCACCGCTGGTGGGGTCTACGATAAAGCCGTGGACAAGAGTATGACTTTTACCCTCTAAAAGGGCTTTCGGTCGAGAGAACAGATGTGCTAATAACTCTATTGTTTGATTCCCCGAGATTCGAATAACTGCTAAGGGAGAGGTTAAAGAACCTGTTGCCAAAGCAAAGATCGTATCATCGGTATCGTAACTCTGTTTTACCATATACTTCAGTATAAAGAGGTGCATCATATGTGTCTATAAGGCAACTCTTTACAAAGAAGAGCTCTCTTTTGTATAGTCGCCTCATGGATATTAATTCAATCAAGCAACGCTCTTTATTGGCAAAGAACATCCGTTCATGGTTTGAAGATCATAACTACTTAGAAGTAAGTACCCCTGTGTTATCAACACATCTTATTCCAGAGCCTACTATTGCCCATTTTTCCACCCGTTATATCAGCGAGTTTTATCAACAACGAGATCTCTATTTAGTCCCCTCTCCTGAAGTTCATATGAAACACATTATCCGAGAGACTCAATCAAGTATCTTTCAAATTTCTCAGTGTTTTCGTAACCGAGAACAAATTGGTTCCCACCACAATCCTGAGTTCACCATGTTAGAGTATTACACCGTTGGTGCTGATGAAGTCGATTCTATTGCAATCACCGAGCAGTTGATGAAAGAGACGGCTTTAGAGGGGACACAAGAGCACCTTCTTCCCCCTTTTAACACTATGAGCGTCTCTGAGGCGATGTATACGTATGCTCAAGTAGACTTAGAAAAAACACAGTCTCTTCACTCCCTGAAACAAGAAGCACAACGTCTTGGTTTATCTCTTCCCGAACAAAGTGAGAGTTGGGAAGAGACGTTTCACCGTATTTTTTTACAATTTGTTGAACCAAATCTCCCACAAGAGAAACCTCTTGTGTTATACGACTACCCAATGCAAATTGAGTGTTTAGCAAAACAGGTGCCTAACAAACCGTATAAAAAGAGGTGGGAATTGTATGCTGGTGGGATTGAAGTAGCCAATTGTTATGATGAACAAACCGACAAAGAGAAGGTGCGTGAATTTTATACACAACAGTATGCTCAGTTGATTCATCAACGATCAAACAGTGATGAAGTTATCCCAGATATCGATTTAGATTTCATTGAAATCTTTGATGAACACTTTCCTCAATGTTCGGGTGTAGCGCTCGGATTTGATCGACTTTTGATGCTCCAAGGTGGTTATAATCGTGTTGGGGATTTGATGTTATTCAACGTTTCTGATATGATACACCCGATTCGATAAACATAGAGGTATACAATGATTAAAGCAGGACAAATTGAAAAAGGGACCGCCCTACTCTTTAAGGGACAACCATTTATATGTGTAGAGAGGGAGTTTGTAAACCCAGGGAAAGGTTCGGCATTTGTCCGCGTCAGACTCAAAAGTCCCTCCACAGGGCAAGTATTACGAGAGACATTTAAAACACAAGATAACGTTGAGAATATCACCGTTGAAGATCGTGATTGCCAATATTTATACAATGATGGGGAGAACTTCCACTTCATGAATAATGAGACATTTGATCAACTTGAAGTTCCTATGGCATCGTTTGAAGATTACCAATATCTCATTAAAGAGGGAGAGACCTACCGAGTGACATTTTGGGAGAACCAAGTACTCGAAATCCAAATCCCTACAAAAGTCATTTTTGAAGTTGCCGAAGCCGAAGAGGCCATCAAAGGTGATACCGTCACCGGAGCTACAAAGAACGTCACAACCGAAACTGGCCTTGTTGTCCGAGTCCCTATTTTTATTAAACAGGGTGAAAGAATCTTAGTAAATACAGAAACTAAAGAGTATCTGGAACGAATAAACAAGTAATGTTACACACAAGCTGCCTCTTATACGGCAGCTTTTTTATTGATTACTTACATGTGTTACCTTGATTGCTCTTTTTTGTTCTCGCATATACAGAAAAAAAGTTCCTCCACTACCAATCAACGCAGAGACTCCTACACTGAGCCACACAACGTGTAAGTTATAACGAGAACTCAAAAGTCCTCCCACTGCGGGGGCGATGGCATGTCCCACTCCCATCAACAAAGGGAAAAAGGAACTAAATCGACCACGATGACTTAACGGAGTATTATTTGCCACATAAAAATTGTTATTTGTGGCATCAATCACTTCTCCAATCGTATAGACAACACTTAATAAATATAAAAAGAGCGGCGAGTGAGCCCAACCTAAGAGGGTAAAACCAACAGCATAAAATAATCCTGCAATAGCAATATTTCTCAGTGGATGAAATCGCCTAAGAGTAACAACTAACAATGAGTTACTCACAATAACTACCAGTGCATTCACGCTCATCATCCGCCCGTAAAGTGCAGCACCCCCTTTTCCAAAAAGAGAGGTTGTATATAAAGGGAGGGCAAAGAGAGCTTGGCTATAGGCAAAGCTATAAAAGGTGGCACACACTCCATATAAGAGTAAATGAGGACGAGCTAATAGTGCTTTAAGAAGTCCACCCTCTTCTGATTTCTCTGGGCCTTCTTCATTTTTACTTTGTTCAATAACACTTTGAGATGGTTTTGATTCAGGGACAAACATCATCACAAAACCAACAGCAACTGCTGAGGCAATTGCATTTCCAAAGAATATCCACTGAGGATGTGTGTAAAAGAATAACCCCGCTACAATGGGGCCAAAGGCGAATCCGAGATTATGCCCAAGATAATTAAACGAGAAAGAAGCTTGGCGATTTTCTGAGTTTGTCACATCGGTGAGTAGTGCACTACGAGCAGGATCAGTGATGCCATCAAAAAAGAGATTAAAAAGAATATATAGAGGGATAAAAGGAGAATCTCCGATAAACCCACAGATGACAAACATACTTAACGCTACTATTTGGCTTATAACCATGACGGTTTTACGACCATAGTGGTCAGTTAATTTTCCACCAATGAGTGAACCAGGAAGATAGACTACAGCTGTAAGAGTCATAAAAAGGCCAGCCTTCACTTCACTATAACCAAGACGTTGTGTGAGTAAGAGAATGAGAAATGGGTAGACAAAACTTCCCATTGCATTACATACCGTGGCAATGAAAAGGACATATACGCTTTTTCCCAGTCCACGATACAATGAAAATATGTTTTTTTTCTGCAGGGTGTTACTCACACCGATACATATACTCTGTTTTTAAAAAGTGAACAATAAGAACTAAGCTCTCTTTTTTAATTGGTTGCGTTTTACAAAGAACAGGGTTAATTTCAAGATAGGAAGACCTTCATCACTCTTTTTGTCATCATAAGGAGGCTCATATGGTCAAAAGAGTCGTTACTATTGCAATCATTGCTCTTTTATTAGTGGTATGTTCATTCTCTTTAAGTGCTCGACCCACCAAAGGAATCGCTCTTGGGGCCCAAATAGGAGCTATGGCCACTGGTGTGTTGGTGGATGTCCCTGCAGGGCCGCTTGCGATAAGCGGAGGAATCAACTACCCACTATTAGTGAAATACATCGAGTTTCTCGCTGGAGAAAGTTTTATCACAGACGTGATCCCTTTTATGATGGTTAGTGCGGATCTTTCGTATCCCATTGCAATAGGAGAGAACTTTGATCTTAAATTTGGATTAAGTACCTTAGCCGGTACTGATTTCAAAGAGGGGATTATGGGAACTGTAGGGGCTATGATAAAAGGTGAATATTGGCTTCCACAAAAAAAGGTGGGATTATTTTTCCACATGGACGTCCCTTTTTGGGCCTACATGGCTACCAAAGAGACAAGTAATTCAATTATAGATCCAGGACTTCCTCTGCTTGGGATATTTACCACCCGAGCAGGTTTACTGTGGGCACTTTAAATTGAGTTACTCAGGATAAGAGCGTAGCGTTCCATCGAGGGTGCGAAACACCCACATCTTCTTTACAGGATCATAGTGATCAACATATGAGCCACTGAGTGGAACTTTTCCTCCTCCTTCAGGTAAATCAAGAGCATATTGAGGCATTGCTAAACCACTGACTCTTTTTCTTAATTCTCTTTCTAAAGCTAATCCTTTAGAAAGAGGAACTCTAAGGTGGTGCGTTCCTGATACTAAATCACCTTGAAAAAGGTAATATGGTTTTACTTTGTGTGCTATTAAGGTGTTACACAATTCAACTAAGGTTTCAACATCATCGTTTACCCCTTTCAGTAAGACACTTTGGTTCATAAGGGGAAAACCTTTATCTGAAAACATTTGTAAAGCTGCGGTACTTTGAAAAGTGAGTTCTCGGGGGTGGTTAAATTGAACCATGATGTACATAGGAGCTTGTGTACTTAAAGAGTGTAACATCTTGATAAGCTGAGTAGTAATACGCTTTGGATAGGTAGCAACCATCCGAGTTCCTAAGCGGATCACTAATGAAGGAGACGCCTCTCTTAGTGTTGAGATAACTTTATGTAATAGAGTGTCACTGACCATAAGAGGATCTCCACCGGTGATAAGAATTTCGGTAATGGTGGGATGTTCTTTAAGATATGAGGCGACCTCTTGTAATTCAGAGTCACTGATGTGAGAATTCTCCCCTCCCGTAAATCGTCGTCTAAAGCAGTGACGACAATAGGTGGCACACTTATCGGTGAGTAACAGTGCCACTCGGTTGGCATAGCGGTGGATCAGGCGATTGGTGACAGAGTAATTAAGCTCTAAGAGCGGATCATGACTCTCTTTATCTAAGAATTCCAGCTCTCTCATTGATGGAATCACCTGAAGTCGTATCGGATCAAAGGGATCGTTTGTATCGATAAGAGAGAGAAAATACCTACTCACTAAAAATGGGAGTCGTTGTTGAGTGTGCTCAAAGTAAGCCCGCTCTTGCTCTGTCAGGGTGATATATTTTTCAAGTTCTTTGTAATCTGAAATGAGAGTCTCTTTTTCCATCGACTTTTCTTACCACAGATAAGAGTCTATCGTCTAGGACCTCCTTGGTGTTCAATACCACATGACCCATCGATAAGCCTTTTAACAAAACGCTTTAGCCTTAAGGCAATATCATCATCAATCTGAGGTGTAAGAAACAAGAGGTACATTCATGAGACAACTATTAGTATATAAAATCCATCAATGAGGTTTTAGAGCCTTGGACATACAAGAGAAGAAGATCTACTTCAGTCGTCACTGATTATGGTCATTATCGGTGTTTGCTACCATGTGTTTAGCACTTTCACTAACACGGTATCGTTGTTTGCTACTAGTGGGCTTTTCAGGAATTGTCATTTCTATAACTTTGAGTTGAAGAGCCGGATGTAGATAAGATCTTCGGAAATGTTTCTCATCTCGGAGATTCATAGCGTGTTGTAATTCCACTTAACTCATCTCTTTTTTGAGATGGTGCAATAGCATCATCACTTCAGGGGTGACTTCGGGGGTACTTCGGGGGTAGAACATGTTACGGTAACACCTAACGTTGAATCTGACGTAGCAACGAAGCTCTTAGATCTTCCATGCCAAGAGCTTGCTATCAATGAAGAGAAATAACAAATCATGCAATTTCTAGGTCTTCTTTTAGTTGCAATATTGCAAACTCGTAAGAATTGGATACACTTGTAATCAGCAATTTTTCATGAACATAACCTTTCTACTTCATAACAGGAAAAGCTATTCATCAATTATTGCAAACATCTCATTATTCTAGGAGGAAGGAATGAAAAATTTTCGTGTTTTTATTCTAGTCGTGCTTTTAAGTGTTCTTATCTTCGTTTCCTGTGATCAAGAGATTTCAATAATCCCACCTATCATTGGAGTTCGCAACCTAACTCAAAACATTGAATATGAAACAATGAGTGCTGCCTTAGGGGAGGCAAATGAGGGTGACACTATAGGTGTTGGACCAGGAACGTGGAATGAAAGTGTCACACTTTCAAAGCCTATCACCCTTATTGGGTATAACAAGCCTCACATTGGCTCTGTAATCATCGATAGTAGTAATGTCTTCATTGAAGGGTTTTACATCAACACACATGAAAAAGGTATTACCATTACTCACAATAAGACAAAAGGATTTTCAAAAATAACCATTAAAAATAATACCATTGATTCACAAAAACATGGTATAGCTCGAGGCAATGACTCTACCTCTACAAACGAGAGTGATTATATCGAAGATCTTCTTATCTCAGGTAATACCTTTCAAGGTGGAGAGTCTACCGATATAGCAAATCAAGGAATATTCTTGTTTACCGCTTTACGTGGCACCACGACAATCACAAACAATACTTTTGAGAATAAACATGCAGCATTAAATGGAGGAGAAAAGAGAGAGTCAAATTCGCTCTATGCAAGTGGGACAGTGACTATCGAAGATAATGCTGTGTTAGATAACTCTAGAAATAATGGTGAAAGCTCTCCTCCTCCTCAGTTTGCAATGTGGGTTGAAGATTTGAGTGTAAAAACTCACCTTGAGGGTAATACGGTCAATAAACAGAGCGTAGAAGTTACAATCGGAGATATTTCTGATAGTAAATAAGCAAAACACTTAATCAGTGAGCCAGTTACACGGTGAATGTACTGGCTCACACTCTTTTATCAACACACTACAGGTAACACCTTTTTACTTCACTTGTAGTGTTATCTCCACTAAAACCCTCTTTTCAAATCTCCGACATGGTGATTTAGTAGAGATAGTGCTCCTTTAAGACTCTCTTTGATTCCTTTTTTTGTTTTGCATCACCTCTCATTAGCTGATACAATTTTGTCAATTGAAGTGAGGTAGATATGAAAGAGAAAAGAGAACGTAAAAGCATGAAAGGGTATTACCTGACTACCTTTTTAATTGGCCTCGGATTTTTCACAATGGGACTCATGGATCCGTTATATGACACCTATATTCCCATCTTCTTAGGTCGTTATATCTCTTCTAATGCAATTATTGGGGCGATTATGACCCTAGATAATGTCTTTGCCATATTCTTAATTCCAGTGTTTTCAGCCCTCAGTGATCGTACCCGTACTCCCATCGGTAGAAGGATGCCGTATATCATCACCCTCCTTCCGTTAAGTGCATTCACATTCGGTCTTATCCCCTTTGCCGCACTCTCATCACTGGTATTACTCATTATTCTTATCTTTGCATTAAACTTATTTAAACAAGCTGCACGTGGACCTGTTGTGGCTCTGATGCCCGATATGATACCAGGAGAGATACGTTCTGAAGCGAATGGAGTAATTAACACCATGGGTGGTATTGCTGCCATAGTGGGTACTATTGGATTAGCTCGATTAATGGACGTTCATATCACCTTACCTTCACGTGGTCCTACAGATAACATTTTAGCTTTCCCCTTAGCAGGATTATTAGTATTTGTAGCTGCACTACTTCTATTCTTCTTTATTAAAGAGAAGCGTGGTAAAGCAGTAGATTCAGAACAAGAAGAGAAAGTTCCTATCATCCAATCATTAAAACAGATCTTTCAAGAAGAGGATAAAAGTGCCTTTTATATCCTCCTTTCGCTTCTATTTTGGTTTGTCGGCTACCAAGGGGTGCTCCCTTTTATTGGGAAGTACTCAGTTGAGATTCTTCACACATCCAGTGGAAATGCAGCATTAGCTGCTGGAATGGTAGGAGTTGCGTATGCAATATTCGCTATTCCTAGTGGCATTATTGCCCACCACCATGGGCGTAAAAAGACTATTCGAACCTCTTTAATCATTTTAGCTCTGGTATTGACTGCAGTGTTTATCCACAGTGTTACATTTACAGGACCTGCTGTGGGACAAACTGTGAAACTTGTCAGCTTCTGGGCACTGATGTTCCTCTTTGGAACCTTCTGGGTGAGCATTGTCACAAACTCATTTCCAATGCTATGGCAAATGGCTAGTTATGAAAATATGGGTATTTACACGGGGTTGTATTATTTCTTCTCACAGCTCGCTTCTATTATTGCTCCACCAATTACAGGAGGACTTATTGACCTCTTTGGGTATGGATCACTCTTTATCTTTGCTGCACTGTGTATGATTGTTGCTTTTTTCCTTATGGGTAAAGTGACAAGAGGAGAACCCCAAGACGACGCTTTAGAAGCGTAAGAGTATATGAGAAAGCCACCTTCATTGAGGTGGCTTTTTTATTCTTACCATAACAGTTTATCAAAAAGGTCATCGACCGCCTCTTTACGAAGCTGGAATGCTTTCTCATTAAATGTAATGGGGTCAATGAAGTCGAATGCTTCATCCACCACAGGTGGTTCGATGATAATCGACTTTAACTCTTCAACAACTTTTTTCTCTTCTACAGGTGTTACTGTTATCTCTTCTTTTACTACTGGTGGAGGTGTTACGACCTTCACTGGTTCGACTACCACAGGTTTTACAACCTTTACAGGTTCAACCATTACCTCTTCTTTCACCACTGGAGGAGGAGTGATTACCACCTCTTCTTTCACTGCTGGTGTTGGTTTTTCAGTTATTTCAACTTCAGGTGAAACCTCTTTTTCAACAACAACTTCTACTTCAAGTGGGGTGACAACTGGTACCTCTTTTATTGGAGAAGTGATAACCTTCGGTTCATACTCTCCCACTTCATGAAAATAGATAATCCCCGCCATAATAAATATGGTCAGCGAGATTGTGAATCCCAATGTAATAAAAATACCTGTTCGTCTCATAGATTGCGTCTTCCTATGCGTCCATACTAGCCCAAAACTTATCGACTTGTCGATAAATAAATGCCTTAGGCCCCCAATTCGTCACTTTGGTAACACTAAAGGTCCCTTTAAGTCCCTTTTTGGTGATATCTTTTTGTGCTTTCTCTATACGTACAAAAGAGCTACAAGAGATGCTATCTCGTTTTATCGCACGAAAGAGACGCCCAAAGCAAGGGGCATAGAGATAGATAATAGCATCGCACTCTTTGTGTAAATTCATCCGTTGTAACAGGGCAGCGTTTATAACAAGAGCTTTTGTCCCTCTTTGTTTGTGCTCTTTGATCTGCTTTTGTACCATCTTTACCATCTGAGGATGGACAATTGATTCAAGGACTTTAAGGTTCTTTGAATCAGAAAAGACTATTTCTCGTAAAAACGAGCGATCTATTTCAGCAGTGGAAGTGAGAACTTCACTTCCAAAGGCTTCAACTAATCGCTCTTTTGCACTCTCTCGTGCCTCATAGCCATAGGTATCAACATCAATCAGGGTAGCCCCTTTTTGTTCTAAGAGGGAGGCAATATAGTTCTTTCCTGAATTGTATCGACCTGTGAGTCCAATTACTTTCACTTCATCTCTCCCCACGAAGGTCCAACTTCCACACTCACTTTAAGAGGAATTGAAAGTGGGTAAGCTCCTTCCATCGTTGAGACAACGAGATCTCTCATCTGAGAAAGTTCATCTTCAGGAACTTCAAAGATTAATTCGTCGTGGACTTGTAATAAAAGTCTACTGTGAAGGTTCTTTTGTTCCATCTCATCAACAACTTTGATCATCGCTAGTTTCATAATATCGGCAGCAGAACCTTGAATTACTGTATTAACAGCAATACGCTCTCCTTGTGAGCGCTCTACATTATTACGACTATTAATTTCAGGGACAAATCGTTCACGTTGTAACATTGTGTGAACTTTCCCCTCTTTTTGTGCTTTTTCAATAATAGATGCCATAAAGGCTTTCACAGAACTAAAGCGGTTAAAGTAGTCATCGATGAACTGCTGGGCATGTTTGCGTGTAATACCAAGCTCATTTGAGAGTCTAAAGGCACTCATTCCATACATCACCCCAAAGTTGATTGTCTTTGCAATACGACGCTGTTCAGGGGTTACTAACTCTTTCATCATCTCAAAGATGATTGAAGCTGTGTGGGTGTGAATATCTTCTCCATCAACAAAGGCTTGCATCAGTTGTTTATCTTGAGAGAGATGAGCTAAGACAACTAACTCAATTTGAGAGTAGTCTGCTGATAATAATAGCGATCCTTTTGGAGCAACAAATGCTTCACGAATCCTTTTCCCATCTTCGTTACGAACAGGAATATTTTGTAAGTTTGGATTCCGACTTGAAAGGCGTCCTGTTGCAGTTCCTGTTTGGGTATATGAGGTGTGAAGACGATGGGTTTTTTCATCGACAAGAGCGGGAAGTGGTTCGATGTAGGTATTGGCTAATTTAACTAACGTCCTGTTTTGCAAAATAAGGGCAGGAACTGCATCTAGGTGTGCTAACTGCTCTAAGGTATCGGTGTCGGTAGAATACCCCGTTTTAATCTTCTTAATGGGGGTAAGACCTCGCATCTCAAAAAGAACCTCTTGAAGTTGTTTCGTTGAATTAATGTTAAAGGGGAAACCAACCTCGTCGTAGATCTCCTCTTCAATTGCTTTAATACGTGTGTTTACCTCTTGAGAAAACTCCTTTAGACGTTGCGTATCTAATAAGATCCCTTTGAGTTCCATCTCACTGAGAATAGTTACCAATGGCATCTCAATGTCTTGAAACAGTGAAAGGAGGTTACGCTCTTCTAATTGGGAGTGAAAGATCTCATATAACCTAAAGGTGAGATCACTATCTTCTGCTCCATACAATACAGCATCTTCTAGACGGACATCTTTGAATGTCCCCCCTTTGTCTACCAAAGAAGAGAAGGGAACAGTGGTATATCCATCGAGATATTTTTGAGCTAGAAAATCGATATTATATTGAGGAGAGGCAGAGTCGATAATCCAAGCTGCCACCATGGTATCAAAAAAGAGGTTCATCTTTGGAATTCCCCAATTGCGAAGCACCTTATAATCATATTTAAGGTTTTGCCCAATAAGGGGGATATTCTTCTCTACGAGAAGTTCCATTAAAAGAGGTCTTACCTCTTCGGGATCTAACATCTCTTTATGTTGGGCAACAAAAGGGACATACCACGCCTCATACGCTTTGTTGGTAAAAGAGAAACCGACAATATCAGCTTCCATCTCATTGGTGCTGGTAGTCTCTAGATCAAAGGCGATTGCACTACTTTGGGACATCTGGCCAAAGACCTCTTTCAGTGTTGCAATATCATCAATGAGGTGGTACGTCCCCTTCTTTTGTACTGGTTCACTTTGAACAGAGTCAGTAGATGAATGACCTAAGTTTTCAATAGCTGCGATAAGAGATTTTGCTTGTGCTTGTTCAAAAAGAGGTATCGCCTGATCCCACTTGATATCTTCAACTCTATATTCACTTTTTTCAAAAGAATGAACTGGATAGACATCATCTTTGAGTGTGACTAACTCTTTACTTAAAAAAGCCATCTCTTTGGATTCAGTGAGTTTTTTGGCTACCCCCGGAGAGAGCTCTTCAATGTGGTCGTAGATCTCTTGAAGAGTTGGGTATTGCTCAAGGAGCTTCAGTGCCCCTTTGGGTCCTATTCCACTCACTCCTGGCACATTATCTGATGAATCTCCAGTAAGGGCTAAAAAGTCGATAATCTGATCAGGGGAGATGCCAAACTCTTTAATTACTTCATCAGTGCCAACTTCTCGGTAGCGACTTTCTCCTTTTTTAGGAGGTCGTAAGGCTGATACATGTTCATTAACTAATTGAAGAAGGTCTTTATCACCGGTGACCATCACCGTATGAATGCCTTGGTTGGTGGCACTACGGGAGAGTGAAGCGATGATATCATCGGCTTCATTGCCACTGATGCCAATGTGGGCAATGTGTGCTGCATCCAAGATAGCTTGAATTTTAGGGACTTGGTCATGAAGATCTTGAGGAGCTGCATCACGGTTCGCTTTATACTGGCTATACAGCTCATGACGAAACGTTGGCCCTTTAGTATCCATAGCAATAACAAGATAATCGACAGGGTATTCTCGCACGATCATCAACAATGTATTGAAAAATCCAAATAAGGCAGAGACGTTATTTCCTTCCATATCTCGCAAAGGGCGATTCATAAAAGCAAAATAGGAGCGATAGATAAGCGAATAGCCATCTATAATATATAGGTTTTTCTTCTTGTTACTCATAGGATTCTCCATCACTTCATCATACGACACAATGGATAAAGCGACCAGATGTTCCTACAGCGACCACAACAAGCGTCTTAAGGTATTAACCTGGCGGGGAGAAAAAAGGGTTTCATTGCGTAAGTGAGCTTCTAATGCCCTCTCATATTCGCTTCGAGTGAGCTCTTTTTCAAATCCAAATCGTTGCCAATACGAGCCAAACAGTTGTACAACTTCCTCAGTTCCTACTGCATGGCGTAACTCTTCACTCACAAATTCATGTTCAATGCTCTTTTTATACTCTTCTAATACAGAGCCTCTCACATCGATAACATTGGGGGAGGTAGCACTCTCTTTGACTAATGTAAGGTATTGTTCACTCTCATAACTAAAACCAAAGTATCGCTCTGAATACTCGGGAAAGAAAAAGAAGATGAGGAAAAAGAGAACAAGGGCAACAATAATAGCTTTTATAAAAGAGGCTACCGAGCTCATACTTATAAACTCACAATCATTGCAGCCCCAATTTTTCCTTGACTCCAGTCGGGAATAAGGAGTTCGGTTTCAGGCTGCGAATAGGTAAATCCACTAGAGGGAACTTCGTAGTGTAGGCCAAATGAAATCTTCTTAATATTGAGATCGAGTCGTATTCGATAAGCAATCATCATATCGGAGAAAAACTCTTCAGTGCTCTTTTGAGTATACAGGTTTGATTCATCTCCTGCCCAGAACTCAACTCCAAAATCGGGAGAGACATTCATTCCTAACCGAGTTCCAGCTCCAAAGCTTAACGTTGTCAGGGGAGATGATTTGGTCGTAAAGCCGACAGCAACCATCCCAAATAGCTTTTGGGCGACGTCATCGGCATACACAGGCATCCCCCCCTCAGTTACATCAATAATGTCACCTTGTTGAATAAGCATATAAGCTTCAGTGTTCATACCTAACACTGTTGTTCTTACTTCAAACCCAGTTGCCCAGTTATGAACATCGATGATTGAAGCGGGTTGTACATTTGAATCGGTGAGATCAATTTGGAGTTGGCTCATAGAACCAAATCCAACAGAGAACAATCTACCAGCTGTTAATGGGACGAGAAACAAACAAATGATGAACAAAAGAGTCACTAACCGCTTCACAACAACTCCTACTTAAAACAAGTTATACAACAACGAAACTCCAACTCTTCCTTGAGTGTTTTCAAAGTCTGGAAGAAGTTTATCATAATCGGCATCACTAAAAGTAAAGCCATTACTGTCAATCATGTAGGTAAGACCCATAAGAAATTTCCCCAACTTCAGATCAGCAGTAGCTCTAAAGGTCATCGGTGCATTCATAAATGCATCACCAAATCCCTCTAATGTGCTAGTAGGTCCTAAAGGGGTTATCACTTGTGGATTTCCGAAATCTTTATCAAAAGAGACGCCCATCCTTGGCCCCATTCCTAAACCTACTCGTAAAAATCCAAGGACATCTAATGAGACTCCACCGGTAAGAATTCCGCTAATCTTATGGCCGTCATCTTCGGTTCCACTATATAATCCTGCAGCAACCACTTCGGCAAAAAGGAATCTAAAACGAAGTTCGGGTCCAAAATCCCAGTTCTCTAATTCAGAGAGTCGGTCTGCTTCCACCTCTCCAGTAGCAAGCTTAAATTGTGCTGTTGCTCCAACATTCAATGAAGCTATGCTTGCAAATAGAACACTTGGAAGGATGAAAAACAAGACAATCGCTAGTATAACTACCCTTTTCATGAACATTTCTCCTTACGGAGGCCCGAGGGCCTCACTTATATAGAAACAGTAGTAAACCTAAAAGGTTTCATTAATTAAATATTAAAACAAAGCTAACTGAATTCCTATGCCAATTTTATCCTTTTTTGAGGACCTTAACAGGTTTAACCACCCTCCTGCATCAGTTACGTGTGATAACGTAGTGGCACTGTTCATGATATAGTACATACCAATTTTGGCTTTCCCCAATAAAAAGTCGATGGCAAATTTCAGATGGAGTGTGGAAGAATTCATAGCATCTTCAAAAGTGATCGAATCAGCTTCTACTCCATTAATAAAGGTTTGAGGTGAGTCATCAGAGTAGGAAAACTCGGTTGTGAGTCCCCCTCCTATATTCATATAGAGTGTATCGGTTATAAGTGGGAAACTAAGAGCTGCACTTGTTAATAGCGATACTATTTCTCCATCACCTCCGTTACTGTACGGAAGGAGTGCCTCAAATGAGGTCTCTAACAGTGAAACTCGAGTGTGCAAGCCAACGCCTAATGTCCAATGAGAACTCTCACCAAGTCCCTCAATAAGGGGGTAGTCTCTTACGTCGTACACACCACTGACTCCTAAGCTCACTTCAAAGAGGTCTCGAGCTGAAAGAGTTGTTACTGTAAGCAACAATAGGCATATAAGAATGAATATTCTACGAAAATGGGTCAAAGTTATCTCCTTTGATGTAATACTATCATCCACGTAGGTAAACAACTCTTAACACAAAAAGATACATTTAAGAGAGTGCTTTTAACTCCTCAAGCCATAATGAGACATCACTATCACTCGCCATATTCCATATTCCTCTGGGACTGAGAGAAACAACTCCCACTTTTGGTCCATCGGGGAGGGCAGAGCGCTTAAATTGCTGAGAGAAAAATCTCTTATAAAATAAGGTGAGGTACTGTACGATCGTCTCTTTTGTATAAGAGCCTTTAAAAGCATGTTCTGCTACTCGTACAATCTTTGTTGGACTATCACCTCGTTCCACCATCCGGTATAAGAAAAAATCGTGTAACTCATAAGGCCCAATGAGTTTTTCGGTCTCTTGAGAGTCGGGAAGTAATTCAGGACTCACTGGAGTGGCAATAATGTCTTCTAATAATTCACGTAATTCGTCATCTTGTAAGATGCCTGCTTCATGACGAATAAGATGTGGAATTAATGTTTTAGCAACTGAGGTGTTCACCGCATACATCGACATGTGATCGCCGTTGTATGTAGCCCACCCTAAGGCTAGCTCACTGAGATCTCCAGTACCGAGAACTAACGCATCTTCACTATTTGCTATATCCATGAGAACTTGGGTCCGTTCTCGTGCCTGGGCATTCTCGTATGTCGCATTTAAGAGTTTTGGGTCGTGCCCAATATCTTTAAAGTGGAGGCGCACACTTTCTGTGATATCAATCTCTTTAAGGGTAATACCCAAGAGCTTTGCTAGACGGTGTGAATTTTCGTATGTTCGTTTACTTGTTCCAAAGCAGGGCATCGTTATCCCAATAATCCCACTTAAAGGTAATTTCAAGGTATTAAAAGCTCGAACGGCTACCAAGGCTGCTAAGGTAGAATCTAAGCCTCCTGAAATTCCTATCACAATCTTTTTCATCGACAGATGCTGTAATCTTTTTACCAAACCTAAACTTTGAATTGTTAAAGCTGTTTCTAACTCTTGTTCTTTGTTGTGTGATGGGACAAAAGGGTGAGACTCAATTACTCGAGTTAACGAAGTCTCTTTGGGTGGTTGGTCAAATACTATTGTGTGATACTCTTGATCTTCGGACGAAGCAAATAGTGAAATAAGGGCTCGTTTATGAAGAAGATACTCAGTATCTATTTCACTACTAATCAACCCTTCAAAAGGGAAAGGAGATTCCGCTAGTAAGTTTCCATGTTCAACAATGAGGTTGTGACCACCAAATACTGCATCGGTTGTAGACTCCCCTATGCCACTACTGGCAAAGAGGTAGCCGCTGATTGTTTTATATGAGAGGTTTGTCACCAACGAGCGTCGAAGTTCCTTTTTCCCAATAAGTTCATTACTTGCAGATAAGTTAGCTATGATGGTAGCTCCATGTAGAGCATGGGTCGTTGAAGGAGTCGATGGTGCCCACATATCGGCACAGATCTCTACTGCAAAGGTGAAAGAGTGGACATGTTTTGATTGAAACAGCAACTTTGTCCCAAAGGGGATACGTTTGTCGTTGATCATCACTGTGGTATGTTCTTGTGGCGCTTTTTGGTAGTAACGACTTTCTTGGTACTCTTGGTAATCACTGATGTAAGTTTTAGGGATAATTCCTAGAATCTCCCCTTTATGAATTACAGCTGCACAGTTATATAATTTTTGGCGATGTAAGAGAGGAAGACCAACAACCGAGATAACTTCTACACTCTTTGAAGCCTCTACAATAACTAATAACTCTTGTAAAGCTCCTTGAATAAGGGTGCTTTGAAGAATAAGATCTCCCGCTGTGTAGGATGTTAATCCTAATTCAGGAAATACCACTAAAGCGAGATCCTCTTTATCGGCTTGATTCATCAAGCCAATAGTTTGTTGGCTATTGTAAGATGGAGAAGCTACTTTCAGTGATGGGGTGGCAACCCCAACTCTTATAAACCCGTTAGTCATCAATTGACTCCTTGTGCGAAAGAGAACGACAACTCTTACTTTCGTGCGATATATCCACCACTAATAACTTTCGAATCAGACACAACCATCACTGCATCAGGGGAGTTCTCTTTAATAAAGTGTTCAGCATCTAAAATCTGTTTCCTTTTTACATGTAGAAGGAGAATCTCTCTTGGCCCATTGCGTCCAGTGCCCATCAATACAGTCACAGCATACCCTCGAGATCGAAGAAGTGTTGCTAGTGATTCTTGCTCTTCTACCACTGGTACAATAACTTGCATCGAACTGAGCCCAAAGGCAAGTTTATCTTCAAACCAAGAGCCAGTGTAATTTCCAACAGCAAAAGCAAAGGCAAAGATAAAGATTCTCAAAGGATCTTCTTGATACCCTTGTAAGACAGTTCCTGTAATTATCAACCAAAGAAGAATGTCAAAAAAGGCGATAATCGTCCCTTTCATACGCTCTCCACGGTTGATTAAGACCATTCGAAGCGTGGACACTGTTACCTCTAATATTTTACCAAAAAAGATAACGACATAAATCCAAGGTCCCATATTTTGAAGAAAATCCACTTACATGCCTCCGACATTGATAATACTGGTCAAAAGTATAACAAATAATGGGTCCTCTGCATATCTTAGCGGCGTTTGAAAAGGAAAAGAGAACCAAGGGTAATAAGGACAAAAGCTGAAAAGGAGATAATGAACTCTAATGAGGTGGGATTTGAGAGGTGAACTCCCGCATAGGTAGCTGTAGCCATCGTTGGGAGTAAGCCTAATAACCCGCCGCTTATATAAGCGGCGTATGGAACTTTGAGAGATCCTAAAAACAAGTTGGTAATCTCATGGGGAATTTTAGCAATAAATTTCACCATGAAAGAAAAAGTAAAAGCCGACTCATGGCTAAAGCGCTCAATATACTGTAACTTAGGAAATCTCACAATCACTTTTTGTACCACAGCTTGACCCGCATAACGGCCAAAGAGATAAGGGATTTGCATATTAATTAGAATGCCACATATGTTAATTAATAGTGCCCACCCAAGGGGAAAGAGAGCTCCAACAGCTGCATATAGCACCATAAATGGTAAGCCAAAAGAGACCGACTTCAACAAGTACAACCCCCAAAACGCCACTACTGTCACTATGGGGTGGTTTTGATGAAGTTCTTCTAACATGGAGATGCTTGATTTACTGTGAAACACCACAAAATAAGAGACAGTTACGACAAGGACAATGGGTATAAGGTATTGAAATAGTCGTATGATGTTGAGACTTCTCTCTTTTTCCATAGAAGACAATCTATCTAATCAATAGCTAAACAACAAGAGAGAGAGCCTCCATCTGGTGCTTGCTCGCTTTAAGATACATCTGTGGTGCTTGACAACTCTCATCTCTCAAGTACAATCTACAAGGCACTGTGTACACACACTCTTAGACCAACGAAGATGATTGTTGGTGCGTTTGTGTTATACCAAGACTCTCAAAAAGGATTGTTTTTAATGGAACTAACAATAGATATACACAAAAAACTCTATTATAGAATGGTGCTCACTCGCCAATTCGAACTTGCTGCTGATGAGTTGTTTCGTGCTAAAAAAATGCATGGGACAAGTCATTTTTGCGTCGGAGAAGAGGCAACAGGTGTTGGAGTTGGTGTAGCACTTAGTGATTCAGATTACATTACCCAAACACACCGAGGTCATGCTCAATCAATTGGCAAAGGGATGAGTGTAAAAAGGATGATGGCCGAGTTCTTCGGAAAGGCAGATGGCTATTGTAAAGGGAAAGGGGGAAGCATGCATATGGCTGACTTTGCCTTAGGCTCTTTAGGAGCCAACGGTATTGTTGGTGGAGGAATCCCCATTGCCACAGGAGCAGCCATCACACAACAGTATCGCCAAACTGGTAATATTGTTGTCTCTTATTTTGGAGATGGTGCTTCTAATACAGGAGCCTTTCATGAAGCATTAAACTTAGCTTCAGTGAAAAAGCTTCCTATCATCTTTGTGTGTACAAACAACTTATACGGAATGAGTACCCCTCAACACGAGTCGATGAATATCGATGATATCTCAAAGCGTGCAATCAGCTACGGAATCAAAGGACTCACCATCGACGGCAATGACGTTATTCGGGTCTATCAAGAGACTCTCAAAGCAAAAGAGTATGTCTTAGAACATGGTCCTATGTTGATGGTCCTTGAAACCTACCGATGGTTAGGTCACTCAAAAAGTGATGCTCAAGTGTACCGCTCTCAAGATGAAGTTAAGCAGTGGAAACTCAAATGTCCCATCGATCGACATCGTAAGTACCTCCTTGAACACTCCATTTTGACGACACAAGAGCTTCAAGAGATCGATTCCCTTGTTGCACAAGAGATTCAAGACTCTCTTGAATTTGCACAAATGAGCCCCGAACCTACCTTTGAATCTATTTTCGAAGATGTGTATGCCGACTAAAGAGAGAAATTATGCGTGAAATAACTTTTAAAGAAGCAATAAACGAAGCGATACGAGAAGAGATGAGAAGAGATGACTCTGTGATCTTTCTCGGTGAAGATATTGGTATATACGGGGGAGGCTTTGGAGTCCCTCTTGGTCTTATTGAAGAATTTGGTCCAAGTCGAATTATCGAAACCCCCATTAGTGAACTCACTTTCACAGGAGCTGCTGTTGGATCAGCGATGACAGGTCTTAGACCCATTGTGGAAGTGATGTTTAGTGACTTCATTACCTTAGCGATGGATCCTCTGGTCAACCAAGCTGCAAAGAACCGGTATCAATTTGGTGGACAAACATCGGTCCCTATGGTTTTCAGAGGAGCTAGTGGATCAGGTACTGGAGCTGCAGCTCAACACAGCCAATCACTTGAAGCGTGGGTAGCCCATGTTCCTGGCTTAAAAGTAGTGATTCCTTCTACCCCGTATGATGCAAAAGGGTTAATGAAAACAGCAATTCGAGATAACAACCCCGTTATCTTCTACGAACAAAAGTTACTGTATGCCACCAAAGGGGAAGTCCCCCCACTTGATGAGGAGTATACGATCCCCTTTGGACAAGCCGACATTAAAAAAGGTGGCGAGGATGTCACGCTCATTACCTACGGAAGAATGGTCCAACGCTCATTAGATGTTGCTTACTCTTTAAAACAAGAGAAGAATATCGATGTTGAAGTCATCGACATTCGTACGCTTGTTCCACTTGATGTCACTACGATTCTTCAATCAGCTACAAAGACAGGACGAGTCATTGTTGTTCACGAAGCTGTTAAAACTGGTGGTTTTGGCGCTGAGATTGTCTCTACTATTGTCGAAAGTGATGCGTTTTTCACCCTCAAAGGACCAATTCTTCGAGTTGCGGGTTTAGATGTACCTATCCCCTTTAACAAAACATTAGAATCTTTGGTCGTCCCAACACCAGAAAAAATAAGAGAAGCTATTATCCAAGTGGCAGCATATTAACCAAGTTTGTCTCCTGGTGAGACAACTTGTTCTGGTTGGATTAATACTACTCCTTGATCTGAGTAGGTTCCTAGCACTAATACTTCAGAGTGAAAGTTGGCTATCTGTCGAACAGGGAAGTTGACGATAGCCAAAATCTGTCGCCCTACCAAAGTTTGAGGTGTATAACACTCAGTTAATTGAGCACTCGATTGCTTTATACCCACTTCAGGGCCAAAGTCTATCGTCACGATATAAGCTGGTTTTTTCGCCTCTTTAAACTCTTTTGCTTCAAGAATCTCCCCTACCCTGATATCGAGTTTTTCAAAATCTGAGAATTGAGCCATGTTAGATCTCTAACTCCTCTTTGGGAGATAACGCATCTAAGAACTCTTGAGGAGCTGCAACAAATTGCATTCGGTTAATACTCTTAAGAGGTAATACCTTCATCAATGCTGGAACATTTTCAAATACACCATTTTCTTTATTTCC
The DNA here is from genome assembly GCA_041655255.1 of Sphaerochaetaceae bacterium. Taxonomy (GTDB): domain Bacteria; phylum Spirochaetota; class Spirochaetia; order Sphaerochaetales; family Sphaerochaetaceae; genus JBBAFS01. The sequence goes on along the minus strand of JBBAFS010000002.1, from coordinate 27,969 downwards.
CAGATACTGATCTTTAATAAATTTCCCACCAAAATCTAAAAAGAGGTTCACTGCTTGAAAGTGGGTTAATCTACTGTGGAAATAGAGGGGCATATCTTTCTCACTAAGTTGTTTCACAACGTGTGAAAAAAGAGAGCGTGCTAGACCCTTCTCTCGATACGCTCGCTCAACTGAGAACCATTGAATCGAATGAAAAACGTTATACGCTTTCCATAAGGCAATAGAGCCAATGACTTGAGAGCTCTGATCATCACGGAGTAAGTAACACTGAGAGAAGAATTGTTTCTCATCTTTACGAAAGACTCGATCATAATAGAAGTGAGCCTCTTCGTCTTGCACTAAAGCACGATTTCTTGTCACTAAGTCAAACAATAAAGGTAACTCATCTTTTTGTAACAAGGAGATACTATAACCCTCATCTAAAGAGGAGGCGACTTCCAAATCGAGACTCTCACACATCATAAACATATGTGGGTCTAATACATCGTCCATAACCATGTGTATATAGTAGCACACCTTTTTAAAAAAAAGGATGTGTTATTCTTTTGTTCTTTCACCGAAGTGTCTCTTTTATGTTACACTTGGTGGTATGAAAGAGACATATTTACCCGTAGACGAAATTTTAGCGTTCCGAGATAAGCGTTCTTGGAAACAGTTCCATAACCCTAAAGATCTTGCTATCTCCTTAAGTTTAGAAGCATCTGAACTCCTTGAGTGCTTTCAGTGGTCTTCAGATGATTTAATAGTCAAAGAGAAACAACAGCAGATGGCTCAAGAGCTTGCCGATGTGTTCATCTATGCTGTTCAGTTTGCCGATGCTCTTGGACTCGATATCCCAACGATCATCAAAGAGAAGTTACAGACCAATGAAGAGCATTACGCAGTAGAGAAGACCTACGGTAGTAGTAAAAAATATACTGAGCTGGAGTAAGATAGGGATGCTTGTATACACCGCTGATAAAAAACAGTTTCTCAAAGATGTTGAAGATAGCTCAATCGATAAAAAAATTGAACAACAGCTGTTAAAGAAACTTGCTAAAAAAGTGAGTGCTAGTGAAAGACGATCATGGATGAACTCTCAGAACTTTATGTTTCATCTACTCAACGATCAAGAAATCCCATCCAATACTGGAGTGGCTATTGAATTTAATATTCCTCACACATCAAAACGGATCGATTTTATCCTCAGTGGCTTAGATGAACATGATAACAAACGAGCTTTGATCATTGAGTTAAAACAGTGGGAGAAAGTACAACCTCTTAAAGGGGTTGAGCAACTACTTCAATATAATCCCGAACATGAAGTGACCGAGATTGAAACAGCTATGGGTGGTTCTTTAGTAAAGACACCTCACCCCTCGTACCAAGTCTCTTCGTATCGCTCTTTTTTAAGTGATTTTAACACCCACATTGCCACTATCCCAATTCACTTATCAAGTTGTGCCTATTTACATAACTACCGACCCGTTAAAAACGATCCGCTGTTTCAACCCTATTTTGAAGAACTTTTAGAAGACTCCCCTTTATATACCCGTGATGATCGAAAGAAACTTCAAGATTTTATCAAACGATATATCCGTAAAGGTGATGACAAGCACACTCTCTACCTTATTGAAAACGGAGAGATTCGTCCCTCTAAGAGTTTACAAGATAGCCTTATGGCAATGTTACAAGGGAAAGAGGAGTTTCGCCTCATTGATGAACAAAAGATTGTGTATGAACAGATGCTCGCTTTAAGTGAGCAAAGTGCTCTCGATAACAAAAAGAGGGTCTTTATTGTCAAAGGGGGACCGGGGACAGGAAAGACTGTTGTAGCAATCAATCTTCTTGTTCAGTTAACAAAACGAGATCAAGTGGTGGCCTATGTGACAAAAAATAGTGCACCTCGCAATGTCTTTGAAGCGAAATTAAAAGAGGGGTATACCAAAAAACATATCTCTACCCTCTTTAAAAGTTCAGGAGCTTTTATCGATGCTGAAAGTGGTGATTATGGCACACTGATTGTTGATGAAGCTCACCGGTTAAATGAACGATCTCAATACGGTCCACGTATTGTAGGAGAGAACCAAATTAAAGAGATTATCAACGCAGCAACGTGTAGCTTTTTCTTTTTAGATGAAGATCAAAAAGTGACAGCAAAAGATTATGGAAGACGTGACTCTATTATCCACTGGGCACATTACTTTGATGCTGAAGTCACAGAAGGAGAACTCCCTTCTCAATTCAGATGTAACGGTTCAGATGGGTATCTGATGTGGTTAGATGATGTATTGGGAATCAGAGATCAGACAGCTCATCCTTTTTTACACACCAACGAGTACGACTTTAAGATTTTTGACAACCCCACAAAAATGCAACAACAGATCTTTGAGAAAAATAGAGAAGATAACAAATCTCGCGTAGTTGCTGGGTATTGTTGGCCATGGATTAGCAAAAAGGATTCCCCAGATGAAGCAGATATTGTGATCGATGATTTTGCGATGCAGTGGAATTTATCAAATGATAGCACCTATGCAATAAGTGCAGGCTCTATTAACCAAGTAGGGTGTATCCATACAACTCAAGGGCTCGAGTTTAACTACGTTGGTGTGATTATTGGAGATGATTTAAGATACGAAGATAACAAAGTGATTACCGATTTCACCAAACGAGCTAAAACAGACACATCACTTCATGGTCTTATTGGACCAATAAGAAATGGGGATCAACAGGCTCTTAAAGAAGCTGATGAGATTATTCGTAATACCTATAAGACATTGATGAGTCGTGGCTTAAAGGGGTGTTATATCTACTGTACTGATCAAAATCTTGCCGACTTTTTAGCAAGTCGTCTTATACAAAAATGATACTACCTCATCTCCTACATATAGTTCTTCAGTGTCTATATAGACAAGAGTTCCCCCAATGTCATAGAAATGAGCCTCTATTCATTCCATACCACTTTTTCCACTACATTGCGCTCTCAAGAAAAGTGATGACATTCGCCCCCATATTGTCTACAATGTTTCACATATGTTCTGTATGATGAACAAAATACTCTAAAGGAGAGAAAAGAACATGAGCAAAAAACTATTAGTTCTATTACTCATTACTGTTGTGTTCTTATCTGGTGCATTTGCTAAAGGTGCACAAGAGGCGGCTCCTCAAGTTGAATCTCAAGTAATCTTGGGATCTTCAACTCAATTGAATGCCGACTTCTTTGATGGATGGACAAACAGTGCAACTAACCACTACCTCAAATTATTGATGAGTGGCTATGAAACAGTATCGTGGACCAAAGAAGGTCGCTATGAGATTAACCCTATAGCAGTAAAGTCTTGGGATGCAGTGGACAACGCTGACGGTTCGAAGACATACACATTCAACATCGCAAATAATCTCGTCTACAACGATGGATCCAAAATCACTGCTAAAGATTACGTCTTTGGACTTTTATACATGGCATCCCCTGAGGCAACTGAAATTGGTGCCCAATATGGTGTAGGTCCAGAATATGTCGGTTATGACGCTTTCCACAAAGGAGAGAGCAATGTCTTCAGTGGCGTCAGACTTCTCGGAGATTACTCATTCTCCATTACCATTGAAGCTGAAGAGCTCCCCTACTTCTTTGACCTCTCATTAGTCTCAGTTGGACCACTTCCCTTAGCAGTTCTTGCTCCTGGAGTCGATGTTGTCGATTCAGGTCGTGGTGCTTCTCTCACCTCTGGTTATAATGTTGATCTTTTAAGAAAGACCATCTTAGATACCAACACTGGCTATCGTTACAAACCAATGGTAACAAGTGGCCCTTACCAATTTGAAAACTTCAACCCAGCAGACTCAACTGCTAGTGTTGTGTTAAACCCTAACTTCTTAGGCTCATATGATGGTGCAAAAGGATCAATTTACCGAATCATCATCAAACTGACCAACACAGCCACTCAAATGGACGAACTGAGAACCGGCGCTATTGATATGCTTCAAGGTATCAGTGGTGGCGATCAAATTACCCGTGGTTTAGACCTTCATGATGAAGGGCGTGTTGATTATGCTTCATACCCACGTTATGGATATGGAAAAATTGCTTTTGCTTGTGACTTTGGACCAACTCAATATGACGCAGTTCGTCGAGCTATCGCATACAGCCTTGATCGAAACGAATTTGCACGACAGTACACCGGTGGTTATGGAATCATCGTCAACGGTTACTACGGCGCTTCAATGTGGGAATATATGGAAAATGCAGATCTCTTAGACAAAGAGCTTAATGCTTATCCATACAACTTACAGAAAGCTGAGCAAGAGCTCATCGATGATGGTTGGATTTATAACAAAGATGGTAGAAACTACCAAAAAGGTGTTGATACCCTCCGTTACAAACGAGTTGATGGCCAATTAATGCCACTGATTATTGAGTGGGCAAACACAGCTAATAACCCTGTTAGTGATCTTATCTCAGCTATGCTCGTTCCTGAAGTACGAAAGATTGGAATGCAAATCAACGGAACAACTGTCGACTTTGCAGTTCTTCTCGATCACCTCTACAAAGAGAATATCGATAAGCCTGTCTACGGTATGTTTAACTTAGGAACCGGTTTTGCTACCACACAGGCATACTGGTACTACTACTCAACAGATCCAGAGTACTTTGGTGATTACAACTCCAACTTCATCTCAGACGTTGAACTTGAGAGGATTTCTTTAGATATGAAACGAACTGATCCTCAAGACCTTCAAGGCTGGGTGAACAAATGGATCGGATTCCAAAAGAGATGGAACTACTTACTTCCAGATATTCCACTGTATTCAGACATCTACCACGACTTCTTTAACCCAAAGATTGTCAACTACGATTCGTCTTCAACGTGGGATTTCCCATATGCTATCGTTCGAGCTGACGTAAAATAGTCACATACGAACTTTTGATGCATATACTCAACTTAGGGCAACACTTGTGTTGCCCTAGATATATCTCACCAAAGGAATCATGACCATGTTAAAGTATGTCTTAAGGCGCCTCTTATACATAGTGGTTGTCTTTTTAATTGCATCGGTACTACTTTTCACACTCTATAAATCAGTACCTGGTGATCCTGCCAGAATGATGTTAGAGGGGAGTAAAACTAGTATGAAACCCGAAGAGTATGAAGCTCGCTACCAAGATGCTGTAAAAAAACTCGGTTTAGATAAACCAATTGTTGTCCAATATTTCACCTGGTTGCTCAACACGCTCAAAGGCGATTTTGGTTACTCTCTGACGTATAAGATGCCCGTCAGGCAGATGATAGGTGTTCCTATGAAAAACACCATCATGCTCAATGTGTGGTCGCTAATTCCTGTCTTTGCTATCACCATACCACTTGGTATAGCTACTGCAGTGAGGCGAAACACTAAATTTGATTCAACTGTTCAAGTGGTAACAATTATCGGCTATAGTCTCCCATTTTTTGTTATTGCACTTCTGTTTATTTTCCTCTTTGCGGTTAAGTTACCAATCTTTCCCATCAGTGGAGTGCAAACTCCCGCTTTAAGGGGAACTCCTATGAGGATGTTCTTCGATAAGATGTACCACATGGCCCTTCCTTTATTGGTGATGGTCTTTACTTCACTTGGCGGATTAACTCGGTATGTAAGAGCGACGATGATTGAAGCTCTTTCGATGGATTATATTCGGACAGCTCGAGCTAAAGGATTAAATGAGAAAGTAGTCATCTACTCTCATGCTTTTCGTAATGCGTTGATTCCTTTTATTACAATTATGACTGGCTGGTTCATCTCTATATTCAGCGGTTCAGTTGTTATTGAACGGACCTTCTTATGGAATGGGATGGGGAAAGTCATCATTGACGCTCTGAATCAACAAGACTTTGCCGTCTCGTTGGCAATGGTGATGTTCTATCTTGTTCTGAGCTTAATTGGCAACCTTTTGATGGATCTCTCCTATGGGTTTGCCGACCCTCGTGTCAAATTAGATTAGGAGTAGATTCAATGGCAAAACGTACCTACGGTTCACATTTCTTTGATGTCCTTAAAAGTCTCTTTTTTGGTCGTCGTACAGCAACTCTCTCAATTTTTGAAGAGGAGCAAGTTCAAAGTCCTTATCGGACGATGCTACGTAATTTTCGACAAAACTGGAGTGCCATGTTAGGCCTTTATGTGTTTTTCGCAATTTTCTTAGCAGTCTTTATCTTACCGCTCTTTTTCCCCTTGGACCTTCAATTCCAAGACCCAACTCAGAAAAACACGAAACCCACGTTATCATATATGAAGTATGCCAAAGAGATTTCAGGCAATGTCGTCTCAATTGATCAAGGCTCTGTATACGGCCTCGGTGTTGGTAGTGATGGAGTGATTCGTCAGTGGGGAACTCTCACTCCTAAGTTACAAAATCTTCCTCAAATTAATGCTAAAGTGATTCAAGTCTCAGCAGGATTGGACCATGCCTTGGCATTAGATGAGAATGGTAAAGTCTACACCTGGGGAAATGATCGATTTATGTTAAGTAACATTCCTCCCCAAGTACAAAGCTCTCGAGTGAAACAAGTCTTAGCTGGTCATCAGATCTCTTTAGCACTAACAGAGGATGGAAGAATCTTCTTTTGGGGAAATACAAACCTTATAAATATCCCCATTCCTGAAGAGAGACAAGGCTCTTTTAGTAAAATAAGTGCTAATACAACCTTGGCGGTTGCCCTCACAACTCAAGGAGAGGCCGTAACACTCTCTTCGCGTGAGACCCCCTTTAGTTATATCCCACAAGAGATTCAAGGCTCTATTGTTGATGTTGCTATCACCGAGCGATCAGCTGCTGCCGTCACTGATGATGGTGTTATTCATGTATGGGGTGGAGATGATTATGGCGTGCAACAAGTCCCTTCCCTTGCTCAAGGAAACGCTATTGCCGTAAGTGCAGGAAGAGGACACTTCACAGCACTGCTTTCAGATGGGAGTGTTGTTTCATGGGGGAGAAATAATTACAAACAAAGTAAAGCTCCTAAGTTGAATAACATTGTGGGTATTACTTCTTCATATTTTCAAAACTACGCAATTGATGCAGACGGCAAGATTCATAGCTGGGGATTAAAAGGGTACCTGATGGGAACTGACCAATATGGTCGAGACTTGTTAACTCGATTACTCAGTGGTGGACGAGTCACCTTAACCATCGGAGCGATTGCTGTCATCATCAGTGCCTTTATAGGAATTATCTTAGGGGCATTTTCTGGATATTACGGAGGAAAGCCCGATATGCTGATTATGAGGATTGCTGAAGTGGTAAATGCGATTCCGTTTCTACCTTTAGCGATGATTCTTTCGGCTATTATAGGAAGTAGAATTAGTGAGACGGGACGAATTTCGATGATCATGGTGATCTTAGGTCTCCTCTCTTGGCCCCCCTTAGCACGCTTGGTACGTGGTCAGATGTTGGCAGCTCGAGAACAAGAGTTTGTTACAGCTGCGAAAGCGATGGGAATTACTGAACTTAAAATTATCTTTAAACACATTCTACCGAATGTGATAACGGTAATATTAGTGAACCTCACTCTCAGTTTTGCGCTATGTATGTTGTATGAGTCTTCACTTAGTTACTTAGGTTTTGGGGTGAATGAACCAAATGCAACATGGGGAAATATGTTATATGGGTGTAACGATTCGACTGTCATGGCGAACTACGCATGGAGATGGATCTTCCCAGCTATTGCTTTGAGTTTAGCTACAGTGAGTATCAACATGGTGGGTGATGGAATGCGTGATGCAATCGACCCAAAAACAAACGATAGGTAAGGAGATTTAGTGTGGCAATATTATTAGAACTACGAGATCTACATACCTACTTTACAACCAAAAGAGGTACTGTAAAGGCTGTAAACGGAGTCTCCTACGCTGTTGAAGAGGGACGCACGTTGGGAGTTGTAGGTGAAAGCGGTTGTGGTAAATCGGTATCGGCTATGTCGATCTTACAGCTTCTTGATGGCAATGGGTACATTGCTCAAGGATCGGTCATATTCAAAGGTCAAGAACTTACTACTCTTTCTGAAAGCGAATTATATCATATTCGTGGTAATGCTATTTCGGTCATCTTCCAAGAACCGATGACAAGCTTAAACCCTGTGTTTACTATTGAACGACAAATTAGTGAAGCCTTTATGGTTCACCAAGAGATGACTAAAAAAGAGGCAGCTCTTCAATCGGTAAAGATGCTCGCTGATGTAAAGATTCCTAATCCAAAACAAGTAGCAAAGCAGTACCCTCACCAACTCTCTGGCGGGATGCGCCAACGAGTGATGATTGCTATGGCTTTAGCATGTAAGCCCGATTTACTCATTGCTGATGAGCCTACGACAGCATTGGATGTTACCATTCAAGCTCAGATTCTCAAGTTAATGAATGATCTACAAAAAGAGAAAGGGACCGCTATTTTATTTATCACCCATGATCTTGGCGTGATCAACCAAATGGCTGATGATGTCGCTGTGATGTATAGTGGCGAAGTTGTAGAGATGGCTCCTGTTGAAGTTATTTTCTCAGATGGGAGATACAGCCATCCCTACACCGAAGGGTTAATGCTCTCAATTCCCCGATTAGATACACAAGGGGGAACCAAACTAGAAGTCATTCCAGGGAGCGTCCCCCACCCGCTCGATTTACCTAAAGGGTGTTTTTTCTCTCCTCGATGTAAGTATGCAACTGATAAGTGTCACAATGAACATCCACAATTAGAACAAGTTGGAGAAAAGCATACCATTCGCTGTTTCTATCCCGATAAGGTGGCCCGTAATGCGTAACGATCAAGCACTATTTAAGATAACAAACCTCAAACAACACTTTCCTTTAAAAACCAAAGGGTTAAGTGTCAAAGCTGTCGATGGTGTTAATGTCGATATTATACAAGGTGAAACTCTTGGGTTAGTTGGTGAAAGTGGATGTGGAAAATCGACTTTTGGAAGAGTGTTATTACAACTGTATCGTCAAACTGACGGTAAGACGATGTACTATGGACGCAAGTTAGAAGACCTTGCCCCTGCGTATGTACGAGAGACGTATCAACGTTTAGTGAAACACAAAGAGCATCTTCACTCTTTAGAAAAAGAGTACCACGAAGCAGTAAAAGAGTTTGAGCGACTGAAAGATGACCCTGCACAACTCTCTGAAACAATCTTTATTGCTCAAAACACATCACTTGAAAAAGAGAAAGAGTATCGTAATGCCTACTTAGATATCGTTCAATTAGTGGGAGGATTTATCACCGTTGAAGATCTTTCATCGGTAATACCACTACTTATCAACTGGTACAGTTTAAGTAGAGAGCGACACTCTGTCGATGAAGAGATAAAAGATCTTGAATTACATATTGCTGAATTAGAGCGTTCTCTTGCACGAACTCAAAAAAAAGAACGTCGTAGTGATGCAAAGCAAAAGCGTCTTACTTCACTGCTTTTTATGAAACAACAAAAAGAGGAAGCCTTAGAGAAGGTAACAGAAAAACTTATACAGGCACATGAGAAACTTGAAGCTAAAAGAGTTGAATATATCGATGATGAAGAGTTTCAAAAACATGAAAAGTTGAGAGATAGTGGTATAGACCTCAGTCGTCTCACCTTTAATGAGATGCGGCTCCTCCGACGAGATATCCAATTGATCTTCCAAGACCCCTACTCTTCACTGAATCCACGAATGACTGTTGGACAAATCATTGGAGAAGGGCTCTTAGCCCACAGGTTCTTTAAACAAGATGGGCCAGAGATGCAAGAGTATGTAATGCAGGTGATGAAAGAGTGTGGCCTAGCTCCATATATGATTCACCGCTATCCTCACCAATTCTCAGGTGGTCAGCGTCAACGTATTGGGATTGCCCGCTCTTTAGCACTACGACCTCAGTTCATCGTGTGTGATGAGGCTGTCAGTGCACTGGATGTCTCCATTCAGGCTCAAATTATTAACTTATTAAAAGATTTAAAAGAGAAGCTTAATCTCACATACCTCTTTATTAGTCACGATTTAGCTGTGGTGAAATACATCAGTGATCGTATTGGAGTGATGTATTTAGGAAACATTGTAGAACTTGCTCCCACTGAGAAGATCTTCACTCGAACAATGCACCCATACACTGAAGCGTTATTAGCTGCAATTCCGACCACCGATCGAAGCCAAAAAAGTGAAGAAGTATTATTAGAAGGAGATATACCATCTCCAATTGATCCACCTAAGGGGTGTAAGTTCCACACCCGTTGTCGTTATAAAACAGAGATATGTACTGTTGTTGAACCACAATGGAGAGAACTTGAAAAAGACCACTTTGTGGCGTGTCACCACCCACTACTAGGGGATGATAAGGAGAGGAGCGATGCTCTTTCCACGGAAAATTAAACGTGTTCTCGATGTCGATGAGATTGAGAAAAAAGAGAAAGACTCAATCAAAAAAGAGGAGTTAGAGAAGGGAGACATATTAGCGATGATTATCAGCGCATTTATTGTCTTTACCCCTGTCATTCTTCTACTTATTGGGATTGTTTGGTTCTTATACTGGTTCTTTACCCACTAAAGAGCCAGAACTACCACCTCACACTCTAGGTGGCCCGACACGTCCATGTGATCTCTTCTACCATCGACGTTCGCTGAAATAAATTCATATGTTTAGAAGCCCGCATAACATGGGACTTTTTCAAGAGGCGAGACTTTCATCGTCTCAAATCTTATGCAATATGAATCTGTACTTTCCTTTTCCGTGTCCAGTTACCGGTTCGACAAATCCTTTCTCTGCCATCTCTTTCACTAGCGCACTACTTCTGGTCGGTTTCAGATCGAGGATTTCCTGAACATTCGATCTTCCAAAGATCGTCTGAAAGCCGTATTCCTCTAGCAATGTGCACACATGAGAAGCCGTCTTAGCTGTAAAGGAGGCCTGAATGTTCGCTTTTCCTCTCTCAATGTTCACTTTTCTCGGTGCCATATAGGTTTCGCTGATATGTAATGTCTGGTTATGGAGTTGATGTTTTTCGTTTAGCAGTAAATTTCTTAAGAACAGCTTAAGAAACTTCGTTGTCTTGTGGATCCCGTTTTGTAAGTCGTTATAGTTTGCCCTGACAAGGGAATTGCGGAAATACCACGCATTCTCAGCAAAGATGTCGTTTGTTACATCAAAGCCAAGGGTGCAAAGATATGTGATAAAGAACACTGCAGTCGCTCTGGTATTGCCTTCACCGAAGACGTGGATTTGCCACAACCTGGATATAAAGACTGCAAGGTGATGAATAATATCATCCATTGAAAGATTCTTGTAGGAGAACTTTTTCTCCTCGGAGAAATCGTAATTCAGTGTCGCTTTTAGCTCCGTGGCAGTTCCGTAAAGCACTGTAGCTCCGTTGAGCACCCACTCTTTTTTGGTAATGTTATAATCCCTGGCGCGCCCGCATGGGAATAGATGCCGGTGAATAGCTTTCTGTGAATGGAAAAGTACTCATTGGGAGTAAAGCTGAAGGCTTTCTCTGAAAGAAGTGCAGCAATTCTGGCCGAAACTTTATCCGCCTCCTCAGTACGATCATCTGCTTCGCGGGCAGGGTTCTCCTCATAATAGCTCTGCAAAAGGGTATTAGCTTGCTCAAAGGAAATTTCACCTTCGATGTTGCGAATTGCAGTGTGTACCAAGTATTCTGACGTCTTAAGTCCGTCAACCGCCTGCAGAACAATGGCCGTATGCCATGCATAACCTTTGTCCCGCTTGTCCGGTTCAGACTCTTTAACATATTCCTTAAAGGGATCGCTATTCACTGGGTATCACCTCCCTTATACTCATTTTTCATTACTCGATAACTCCATCCGTCTCAAAGATGTGATAGTTCTCGTCTGTATGTATCAGTGAGAGACCTTGTAACAGATAGCTGTCCAGTACATATCCAATAAGTCTCGTTCAGGAGTGTAAAAACACTCGGACACTTGGTGGCCCATGTACCTAGACTATACTATGGATTTATTGGTTTACTCTATCTTCTTTTCATTGGAACTGCGCTAGCAGCTTCCACATCCTCTGTCAAGAAATACTAACGATGGAGTGTGCAACCTATGACGAAGGCCAATCTCATAAAGAGAGGTTGCTATTACCGAAGCCACCGTACCAGTCTCTAAGCAGGCAGGCTCATACAATGACAAAACCTCTCGTAGCTAATCCAGGCAGCACTCATCCTGATAAATGACACGCAGTTTTATGTTTAAGATTTTAACGCCTATCAGGTCTTAACCCTCGACATCAATACTATCGTCTCCACATGTGTTGTCTGAGGATACAGATCAAACAGTTGTACTATCTCTGTAACATAACCGTACGTTCTGAGGCGATGAATATCACGAGCGAGAGTGGCACTGTTACATGAGACGTAGATAATCTTTTTAGGTTGTAACTTCCCAATAGCTTGAATCACTTTGTTATCTATTCCCACCCGTGGAGGGTCAACAATAAGGGTATCGCACTGTGCTAGTGAGTGTGAACGAGCCCATGATTCACTTTTTTGAGTAAAAAAGGTGGTGTATGAGAGGTTCTTTTTCGCAACATTAAGAGCCTTTTTGTCTCGCTCCACAGCTACGACATTGTTATCTGCTGATTCAACAAAGGCGGCAAACATTCCTACTCCACTGTATAAATCAACAATGTGATCACCTTCTGTGTGTCTTTGAACAAAGTCAATCATCGGCTCAATAAGTGAAGCGTGAGATTGGAAAAAGAGATTTCCACTACCGTAGATTGTCTTTCCATTCAGGTAAAATGGGATTGTTGTATCATCAAAAGAGAGTTCTCTTTGATTTGATAACACCTCAATGGTTGAACTACTTTGCTGTTGTAAGATCTCCCGTTTTTCAGATAACAACCTATTGAGGTTCTCTACTAATATTGGACAAGATGCGATATCGATTACCGTGTGACTTTTTCTCCCTAAAAATCCTATAGCTCCGCTTTGTTCATCTCTATGAAATTTAACTCTATGACGATAAGCCCATGGATGATCAACTTCTGAGGGGAGAAAGGTGTATCTGTAATCGACTTTTCCAATCCGTTTGAGGTTCTCTTTAACAATCTCCTCTTTGAGCTCTACTTGGTAAGAACTCTCTACATATTGAAAGTCACACCCACCACACACCCCATAGTAAGGGCATGGAGGTGTTACTCTGTGTGATGAAGGCTTATCAATAGAGAGAAGAGTCCCTCGGTATAACCCTTTTTTCTCCTCACGTAGTTCTACAGTGATGTGCTCGCCGGGAAGCACATCACTGATAAAGACCACTTCGTTATTATAACGAGCTAAGCCCTCACCGTGGGAGACTACTTTTTCAACAACTAACTCTACAATCATGCACTTTTACTCAGAGTAGCCAACGAGGTTACAAAATTGATCGACATATGAACTAATGAGATCAATTCCTTGTTGCCAAAAAGAGGCCTTAGTAATATCTATACCAACAGTTGAAGCAACATCTTGGGCACTAGAGCGTCCTGTGTGACGAAGTAGTTCATCATATCGAGAGCCAAAGCTATCTCCCTCTTGTTGTGCTAGATGGTACACCCCAAGACCAAAGAGTTGGCCAAAGGCATACGGATAGTTGTAAAAGGAGAGATCACTACGGTAGTAGTGTCCTTTTACTGCCCACATGTATGGGTGTAAGGCACTCTCATCTAAAGCTTCACCATATGAGGCTTTTTGAGCATCAATCATTAATTGAGATAACTCTTTTGCAAGGAGTTCCCCTTTCTCACGCTTTTCAAAAAGATTTTTTTCAAAGTAGTAACGTGAGAGGATATCGACACACACTTGAGTCGAGTCTTGTAAGAAACTCTCAATGAGTGATAAAGAGGCATCGACATCGGCATCTTGTAAGGCACCTTGAAAGATAACTACTTGGCTAAAAATTGAAGCGGTCTCAGCAAGAGTCATTGGGTATTGGCGTAATAAGTAGGGTAATGAGTTTGTCACATGATCATGATATGCATGCCCTAGTTCATGAGCTATTGTCGATAACCCATCAAATGTGTAATCGTAATTCGCTAAGATACGACTCTCTTGCCGTAAAGGAAATGAGGTACAATACGCTCCCCCTACTTTACCACTACGAGGCTCACTATCAATCCAATTGCGATCAAACGCCTCTTGAGCAAAAGATCCCATCGGTGGATGAAAGCGGGTGAATTCTTTAACGATAAAAGTTTGAGCTTGGGCATAACTATATGTTGTTGTATGTTTCCCCACTGGAGCAAAGAGATCGTAAAAAGCGAGAGAAGGAACACCTAAATAGTTCGCTTTTGCCCGAAGGTATCTTCTAAACACTTCAAGATTTTGTTCAATCGTTCCAATAAGAGCATCTAAAATGGTTTGATCAATTCGTGAATCTATCATAGAGCGCTCTAAAGGCGATGCGTAGCCTCTTTTGCCATCTAATGTAATAGTTGTCCCTTTTACCCCATTAAGAGCTGAGGCGAACGCTATTTCGTGTTGCTTCCATATTGAGAGCTCTTTCTCAAACGCTTTTTTGCGAATTGAGCGATCAGGATCAAAAGCGAGAGATCTCAGTTGAATCACTGTTTTTTCAATCCCTTTTTTCTCATCCCATATGGTAGAGGCATTTGAACTAATAGCCTCTTGTAAGCGAGACCATGCTTCGGTGCCACTTCTATTTAAATCAGCAGCAAGAGACTCTTCTTTTTCACTGAGGGTGTGACTTTGTTCTTGGAGTAATTCTTCAAGAGCATAGCGATAATCGTGTACATCTCCCCCTTTTTTGATGAGGGGCTGAATCTCTTTTTGATGATGAGCTAAAAAAGAGAGAAGTTTTACATGTTTCGCTCGCACATCTAAGAGTGCTTTTTCGACATCTCCAAGTTTTCGTAGAGCGAACTCATCGTTTGTGTTTACTGTCACAATCGCTTGAGTGTAAGCATACAGTGTTGAAGCAGTATCAAAAAGCTTTTGGTATGTCTCTAAAATCTCTTGTAATGAAGAGGCGTCTAAAAGCTCCACTTGTGAAAGTTGCTTCTCTAGCTGTGTGGCTAAGGTCTCTAAGTTTTTCATATCTGCAATAAATAACTCACTTTCAAGTGAGGGGTAAATGGAACTGAGGTCCCAATGTGGTAATGCACTCATATTCATCTCCAATTGATGGTTTAAATTTCAGTGTATCACACACCTTTTGCCTAAGCCAATTGAGTAAAGGTCCTCTTCTTTAGTATTCTCTTGTTATTGTATTGTATAGGAGGAGAGATGAAAAAAATTATTCACTCAGTAGAGGCTCCAAAAGCTGTGGGGCCCTATTCACAAGCCGTTATAGCCAATGGCTTACTATTTGTCTCAGGACAACTACCCATTGACCCAGTCACTGGAGAGTTTGCCTCATCAGATATTGAAGGACAGACACACCAGGTGATGAAGAATATTAAAGCGGTGTTAGATGAAGCGGGTTTAACACTCGATTCAGTGGTGAAATCGACCTGTTTTTTAGAGGATATGAACAACTTTTCCCTCTTTAACAGTGTGTACGGGACCTATTTTACCCAAGACCCTCCA
This sequence comes from Sphaerochaetaceae bacterium, assembly GCA_041655255.1. Taxonomy (GTDB): domain Bacteria; phylum Spirochaetota; class Spirochaetia; order Sphaerochaetales; family Sphaerochaetaceae; genus JBBAFS01. Next base: position 12,445 of record JBBAFS010000002.1, on the reverse strand, counting down.
GCTCGTGAGTGCGTCGAAGTTGCTCGTTTACCCAAAGATGCGTTAGTTGAGATTTCAGTTATCTGTTCATTTTAAAGATCGAGTTCATAATCGGCAATTTTATTAATCAACGTTCTACGTGAGATACCCAACTCTTGTGCTGCATGGGTGCGATTTCCTTCCCACCTGTGCAAGCTTCTAATAATTGCTTCTACTTCTAACTCTTTAAGACTCTTCGCCTCTTGGTCATCCCCTACTAAAGGAGTGTGAGAATGACTTTGTTGTTGGTGAAATGAGGAGACACTCTCTCTGAGATCTACATCAGAGAGAGTTAACGTTGTCCCTTGGGCAAAGATCACAGCCCTCTCTAACATATTTTCCAACTCACGAACATTTCCATAAAATGAGTGATTTTGTAGCGCTTCTAAGGCCTCAGGGGAAATACGTTCAATTTTATGACCCATCTGGCGATGGAGTTTTCCTAAAATTACTCCAGCTAAGGAGGGGATATCCTCTCTCCGTTCACGCAGGGGAGGTAGTTCAATACGAACCACATTTAAACGATAAAAAAGGTCTTCTCGAAATAATCCTTCTCGAACTCGTTGTTCAATATCTTTATTGGTAGCAGCGACAATACGGGCATTGATGGGAATTGGATCGGTACCGCCTAATCTCATAATCTTCCGCTCTTGTAGCACTCGAAGAAGTTTCACCTGTAGTGCAATGGGCATATCTCCAATCTCATCTAAAAAAAGTGTCCCCCCACTAGAGAGTTCGAACATCCCAATTTTACGACCAACGGCTCCAGTGAAAGCCCCTTTCTCATATCCAAACAGTTCACTCTCTAAAAGAGTTTCAGGGACTCCTCCAATATTAATCGCAACAAAAGGACCCTCACTCATTTGTGATTGAGCGTGGATCTGACGAGCAACGACTTCTTTACCTGTTCCACTTTCACCAGTGATTAACACTGTTGCCTGGGTGTGGGCAATACGAGAGATCACCTCTTTGATCTTTTTCATACTTGGAGTTTCACCTACAAGTTCATCTTCATCTTGAGATTTTGCACTTTCGGAGCGAGCCCATAGTTTATGGGCATCTAAGAGGGTACGTAATCGTATTGTCAGTTCCTCAGGATCAAATGGTTTGACAACATAATCTTGAGCCCCCTCTTTAAGAGCTGTGACAGCATCCCGAATCTCTCCATGGGCACTCATCATAATAAGAGGCATCATAAAGCCTTCTGATCGAATCCATTTAATTAAAGAGATGCCATCCATTCCTGGCATTTTTAAGTCGATGAGACATGCGTCGTACGAGTGTTCTCTTAAAAGGCGCTGTGCTGATAATCCATTTTCAGCGGCATCACTTTGTAGATCTTCCAGCTGAAGATACTTAGCCATTAACTCACGAATGTTTTGTTCATCATCAACTATTAAAATTCTCATAATCTTTCCTACTGGTGATGAAGAGGTAAAATAACTTCAACAATCGTTCCACCACCTTCACGATGATACAATTTCAGATTTCCCCCTCGTGCTTGGATAAATTGTCTACTTATTGAAAGACCAATACCCGAGCCGTGAATCTTTGTTGTATAAAATGGGTCAAATATCTTTGACATCTCTGCTTCAACGATGCCATCTCCTCTATCACGAATAAATATGTGGATATGTTTTCTTTTCCCTTTGATGAGTTCAACCTCGACGTGCGGATCACGTTCTTGGGTGCTCTCTATGGCATTTTTAATGAGGTTCTCAAATACCGATCGAGCTCGATCAGGGTCAAAGAGGATAGATACTGATTGCATCTTAGGGGGAAGAAAGTGAACTTCGCTACTAAAGACTTTTATAATACTCTCTAACAAGGCAATGACATCGACAACCTCAGGTTGTCCGATGGGATTACGGAGAAAGTCAGAGACTTTGTTTGTTAATTGGGTAAGACGATCAACTTCTTGATTAATCACAGAGAGATCTTCAACTGACTCTTTGGGAAGGGTTTTCTTTAAAAGAGCTAATTGAAGAGTGATAGCACTTAAGGGGTTTTTAATTTCATGAGCGAGTGTTCGTGCCGCTTCTCCTAAATTGACCAAGTTCTCTTGTTTTGCCAACCGCTCACGGTAGATACGGTTACTTCGGTAGATATGAAATACCATAAGGTGAAAAAAGAATAATAAGAAGATAGCAACGACTCTAAAGAATCGTACCATTACAATTTTTTGATGGTATTGCTTCCCATCAAAAAGGATATATAACAAATCGGGGAAATAAAGAGGAGAAGGTAAATACCCACTCTCTTCTAATAAGAAGTTTCCTGTTTCAACTTGAACACTTACTCGACTGAAACGAAAATACTCAATAAGACCACTCTCTTTGTTATAAAGTGCTACCCCTTGAGTTGATTGGCTTGCTCCTCTTTGATGAAGAGCTTCATGAAACTTCTCTAAAGGGAGAATATTAGGAATAGAACCTAAACCCAATCGAAGACGCCCTTCGCTTGTATAAACGCCTATTCCTCTAATGGATAACTCTTCCATGGCACTGAGGGCCTGAGAGTGTTCTTGTTGAAGAAGCATTAATGTCGATGAGGCAAAGCCCCGCTCTGCCTCAAATTGCATTAATGTATTTTCTTTATCGATAATTGATTGTGAAAGAAACAACACTAAGGTTACTAACAGTACAAAAAGGAAGAGAAGTCCTAAGATGACAAAAAGCGGCTCTTTGCCATCAACGAACATCCACCTTCTTTTGTTATTCATAGTTCAATGCCTCAATGGGGTCTAACTTTGATGCTTTCATAGCTGGATACCATCCAAAGAATATACCAACGAGCATGGAGAATCCTGTAGCAAAGACAAAAGCACTATATTTAATATAAAGCCCCCACTCAAGTAAGTTAGCTACAGCATAACTAAGCGCTGTTCCTAGTGCTATACCAATGATACCACCGGTGATGGTTAACACAATAGCTTCGGTAATAAACTGTCCCATGATCGTCCATGGAGAAGCTCCCATCGCTTTACGAATCCCAATTTCTCGAGTCCTCTCGGCAACTGAGACTAACATGATGTTCATAATCCCAATACCACCAACGAGCAGTGAGATAGCAGCAATAGCTGCTAAAAAACTACTAAAGGTTCCAGTAATTTGTTCAGCCATCTCAGCTAAGGTAGCTGGTGAGAATAACATATAGGCATCACTACCAATTGAGGAGTCTAAATAATCGGTAATGGCATCACTGACTACAAGTGAGTCAGCCCCATCTGCTACTCGTACCACATACGAACCAACAATGGTTGGTTTAATAAACCGTTGAGCATACGTGTTATAAGGGATGTAGACACTGTTATTAAACTGAAGGTTAAAAGAGGCATCTTTACTCTCCATCACTCCTACAACTAAATAACTTTTTGCTTGGTTTCTAAAAATAGAGAGGTATTGTCCAATAGCATCTCCATTGGGGAATAACTCATCGGCAACATCACTACCTAACACAACAACCTGTCGAGAAGCGAGGTTATCACTTAAGGTGAAAAACTCTCCATCTTCCACATGGTAATCGAGAATATTGGCATAGATGCTTTGAACACCTGAAACATTCGCTGAGTAACTCTTTTGACCAATTCTTAATCGAGCTGTGGAAGAGTTCACAGGAAGCACTGTTTTGATGTGATCGACATTAGCCATCAGACGATCACCAAAGTCTTCGGTAAACTCATTAGCAGCCTTCTCTGATCGAACAGGGAAGATGGTCACCATCTCTAATCCCCCTTCGACAATGGTTTGGGTGATACTTTTAGTAGCACTCTCACCAAGGGTGAGAATGGCAATAACCGACCCCACTCCAATGACAATGCCTAAGAGACTTAACAGTGTTCTCATTTTACTTGCCATCATGCTTTTGAAGGCTAATTTAATATTTTCCCAAATCATTTAAGCCTCCAATTTCCCATCTCGAACTAAAATCTCTCTTTTAGCACGAGAAGCAACATCATGGTCGTGAGTGACAATAACGACAGTTCTCCCCTCACTATTAAGCTCTTCAAATAACTCCATAATCTGATTGCCTGTTTGTGTATCTAAGGCACCAGTGGGTTCATCTGCTAATAAGATTGAGGGGTTATTCACTAAAGCTCGAGCAATAGCAACACGTTGTTTTTGTCCACCAGATAACTCATTCGGTCGGTGACGCATCCGATCAGCTAAGCCAACTCGCTCTAAAGCAGTTTTAGCTCGCTCTCGTCGTTCCCGTACCCCCACTCCACCATACAACAAGGGAGTCATGACGTTATCTAAAGCACTCATTTTTCCAAGGAGGTTAAATTGTTGGAAGACAAATCCCACTTTTTGGTTCCTGATATACGCTAATTCGGCCTCACTCATCCCACCGGTGTGCTCCCCATCGATGGAGATAATTCCATCGGTAGGGGTGTCCAAACACCCTATGAGGTTCATCAGTGTCGATTTACCAGAGCCCGATGGTCCCATAATGGCAGTGAATTCTCCTTCGCTAATGGTCAGATCAATCCCATCTAACGCTTTAACGACAAATTCACCCATCACAAAGTAGCGTCTTACACCCACTAAGGTAATAACTTCACGTCCCATCAAAAGCCCATCCTCATCATGCCACCACTGCTTGGAATCCCAAGACTTCTAAATGGGTTGTTATCTCCACCGTAAACAACAATGTCTCCCTCTTTAAGGTCTCCTGAGACAATCTCACTCATCCCCTCGCCAAGGTAGTGTGTGGTAACTTGAATTGTTTGTATTGATCCATCAGTAGCTTTTTTACGAACTGAATCGGGTCCTCTTCGTGAAGAGGTCACAGCTGCAGAGGGAATGACAAGCATCTTTTTTACTTCATCAGCTCTAATTTCACCCGCAAAGGTAAACCCTGGTACTAAAGCACTAGGAGGATCATCAATCACAATTTCAACATCCAACACTCCAATACCTTGGTTAGTAGTTCTTCCAAGCATCGGGATATAAGAGACGTAGGCTTCAACAGTTCTACCAGGAAGAGCATCAAAGGTGAGTTCTGCTTTCATCCCTGTATGCACTGATTGAATATCTATTTCATCAATTTCTACAGTTGCTTTTAATTTACTACGATCGATTACAATGATAGCGGCAGTTCCTGCCTCAAAGTAATCTCCCTCATCGACATTCACTACAGCAACCACTCCATCAAAGTTAGCATATGCTCGAGTGTAGTCTAAGTTGCTTTCTGCCTCTTTACGTTGTCGCTCTAATAACTCTAAAGCTCTTTTAGAGCCTTGTAATTCGGCCTCTTCAATAGAGCTCTCAATGTTAGCTAAAGCATATGATTGACGAGTATCGTCAATGGTGGCTAATAGATCCCCTTTATTGACATAATCACCCTCTTTCACAAAGACGTTGGTGACAGCACCGGTGGATCTAAATACGACGTTTTGTCGATTATAGGCTTCGACATCACCGCTGATATCGATTGTTTGAGTAAATTCAATGAGTCGTACTGGCTCTTCCACCATTCTCACAGCAGTAGCTGCTTCTAAGACCTCTTGATCTATAAAAGGGAGATGTCCGTTTTGTTTATAAAACTGGTATGTATACATACCCGTCATGATAATACCGAGAATAATAATCCAGGTAATAAAGTTCTTAATTCTCTTTCTTCTTAATTTTTTTCTTAATGAGGCTCTTACTCGTTGTTCAGTATCTTGTCTTTTCTCAGCCATGGTAATTATTATCTCCTTGTTACAGTTGAAGAGCTTTCACTCGGTTTTCTAATATAAGGGCATTCAAGCTTTGAATCTTTTTATCGTATGAGAGTAACTCAACTTCTAATCGAGCTAAATCGACATCAGTTTGTCTTACTAGTCCTCGATCAAAAGCTTCTATTGTTTTAGCTAATGAGTCGTTCACATACACTTCCTGCTCTTTTAATTGAGCAATATCATTGGTAAAACTTAACACATCAGATTCCAACTTTTGAGAACTGAGTTGGTAATCTAACATGGCGTTTTGGTATTGTAAGGTAGCAGTAGCTACATCATTACTTGCTGATTGGAGTTTGAGAGTATCACTTTTTGTTCCAACACCGTTATTCCACTCTCCTTTAATAGTGAAAGTAGGTCTTTTCACATCCCAATCTTTTGTGAGTCCTACATTCACAGACCCAGTTGTTGTAAAGTTTTTCCCATAGTAGCTCACACTTCCACCAAAACTTGAACCCTTCTTGCTATCATAATTAAAGGATAAACCAGATCCAAAACTCTTATCTTCGTATGCTACACCAGCTTCAGCTTTATATGAGTAGGACGAACTATTTGCTCCGGTTTGTTTATATCCCAAACCTCCCCCACCACTTATGTTCAACTGAGGAACTTGTGGGCGAGTAGAGTATTGAGATGTGTGTTGTTGCTGTTTTAATTGTTCTTTAGCAATCTCTAAATCCAATGAGGCAATCACAACTGAGGTATCTCCTAAAGGGGAAACTCTATATGCCAAAGAGGCCTCTTTGATTGTATCGACTCCATCCCACTCTAATGAGGTAAGTTGGAAGTATTGTCTTTTTTGTAATTCATATTGTTGAAGGGTCCGTTCTTTTGCCAATTTCAGAGATGCTAAATCGAGTTCTTGTTTTTGGTATGCAACTGAACCAATTGCTGTTTTACCTAACTTTCGATCGTTATCGATATCTGTTTGTTTTACATAGAGGTTCTTCTCATTAATAAGCATTGTTTTCTCAGTGGAGAGAAGTTCAATAATTTTTGTATAGAGTGAATCTTCAAACCCTAAAAGACTCTTTTGATATGCTTGTTCAAACGAGAGTTTGTTTCTTGCAAGAGTTAAGTCACTTAACACATCTTTGACATCACCAAAATGGAGTGTGTGACTCACACTCACATCTGGATATACTTCCCAACTATTCGCTTGAGATGTATCAACTGTAAGATCTCCTGTGGAGAGTGTAATCGTTGTATCTCCATCATTAGGGAGTACAATAGTAACAGATGGATTGGTCTTAATTTCTTGTTCTTCCATTGAGTAAGAGGTCTCTCCCTCAACACCGACAAACAACTCATCATCTAATTCTCTAAGAGCAATAGTCACATTATTTTGACTTCTACTGAGTTCAATAAGTTGCATAGAGCTACTGTTGTGTTTTGCCTCTTTCATAATACTCTCAAGTGGCATTGATGAAAGGGGGACTAATATGAGGAACATGAGCACAAGAAGTAATATAATTTGGCGTAATTTCATTCAGGTTTCCTTTTATGTACCTTTTGTTTTTATCAAAGCATATTGCGTGCCAAGGAAGGCTTATACGCTATGTGTGTAAATATAACAATAAAAACAAGAAATGGTTAGATGTTTAACGAATTTATTGTTACTTTTAGTGTGAAATATTTTCACACCACCTTCGTTTAATTTACAAGAGGTGTTCCCCTGCGTCAACAGGTATAACAACTCCGGTAATGCTTTGATTACAGATAAGAAAGTCTACAGCTTGTACGACATCTTCTACTTTCGCTAAGTGGTGAAGTGGATTAAGTTCTTCTCTTTTGTTGAAATAAGGGAGATCTTTCTCACTCATTGGGATAATAGGACCAGGAGCTACTCCATTCACTCTCACATAAGGAGCACATGTTTTAGCTAATAAGGAGACTTGGTATGAGAGATCAGCTTTAGAGAGATAGTACGATGGTCTACTTATCGTAGGTCTTTGTACTTGTGTATCGGTGATGTTAATGACAACTCCACTCTCTTTGTAGGAGTGTTCTTTACGATGAGTATATAATGCTTGAGTGAGGAAAAAAGGTGCTTTTGCATGAATAGCATAATCATAATCCCACTTTTGATCATCCACATCTTCAAAGCCAGTAGAGTGAAACACTGAAGCATTGTTTATAAGAACATCCCACCTACCCCATGCTTTTAACGTAGCATCAACAAGGTGTTGCACATCTTGAGATTTTGAGAGATCTGCTTTCACGCTGATAGCTTCACCACCACGATTAGTAATACTTTTAACCGTTTTTTGAGCTTCGATATCATCAGAGACATAGTGGACAACTATGTGATAGCCTCCCTTACTTAAAAGATAAGCAAGCTCTCTTCCCAGTCGTTCACTACTACCAGTAATAACGGCAACTTTGTTGGTGTTCATACGGTGAATATAATTGAAGTAGAAACTTTTGTCACTGTTCGCTCTCTTGAAAATTTCCCTCTTAGTGCATACATTGAAGACCTATGATTCGTAAACCAATTGAAGATGAACAACTAAAAAAACATCTAGCAACATTAAGTGATGATTCTCGAGATGTTTTTTTATTATATGATGGGCAAGTTCGTGCCACTATTATCCAGGGAACTCACACTATTAACCAAATGAGGGCGAACTTCGATCTTGGCATCTTAGAGACCTTAGTATTAGGACATGCCTACTTAGCTGCTGGAGTGCTTGCGTCCACAGTGAAAGGTGATGATCGAGTCCAACTGAACATTGAGTGTGGTGGACCTATTAAAGGTGTCTATGTTGAAGCATGGGCTGTTGGAGCTGTAAGAGGATACTTACAAGAAGTACCAATTCCAATTCATGAACCGCTAGAGAGTTTTGATCTCTCGCCGTTCTTTGGACCAGGATTTCTAACAGTAACCAAACTACTTGAAGGTAAAAAGTCTCCGTTCACAGGACAAGTAATGCTTGAGTATGGTGAAATTGGACAAGATTTGGCCAACTACTTTTTAAAGAGCGAACAAACAGAAACTGCAGTAACTCTCTCTATCCAATTTGATACACAAGGAAACGTTGTCGGTTCGGGTGCTCTATTTTTACAAAAACTCCCAGGTGAAAAAAGTGATCACATTGAAGAGTTAGAGAAAAAGTTACACTCCATGCCCTCTATTGGTAAGTATCTTTCAGAGGGGAAAACTGGTAAAGAGTTCATGGAAGAAATCTTTAGTGACGCTCAACCTGAGTTTCTCGACTCGTTATTATATGGTTTTAGTTGTCCCTGTGATCGTAATCGCTTTGCCCAATATCTGGAGTCTTTACCAATAAAAGAGAAGCAAGAGATTTTAGAACACGGTCCATTTCCTTTAGAGTTACACTGCTTTAACTGTAATTCCATCTACCCATTTGAGAAAGACGAATTAGAAGTACTTTTACAAGGATAAATATATGATCTTTTTTGCAGCAACAGCTGCTAATATGAATGACTTAGTAGCAACAGAAGCACGATTAGCAGGAGCTGAGGAAGTTCAACTTGTCAGTTCTGGTGTCGAGTTCACCTCCGATTTAGCAAGTGCGTATCGCTTTTGTCTCCATAGTAGAATAGCCTCACGATTATTACTTGGTCTTGCCCAAGATGAAGGTATTTATACCAGTGATGACTTTTATGCCTCTTCTATGCAAATCCCTTGGGAAGAGTATGTAAATCCCGAGAAAACCTTCAGTGTCACCGTGACTACTATTCAGTGTCCTTGGATCAAAAAAAGCACCTATGCTGCTATTCGATTAAAAGACGCTATCGTTGATCGAGTGAAACAACACTACGACCAAGAGCGCCCTTCAGTCGAATTTGATAACCCTGATGTGACGTTCCACCTCCACATTGATCGTGATGAGGTCTCTTGGTATCTCGATTTTTCAGGTCGCTCTTTACACCAACGTGGGTATCGAGTCGACTCAACTGATGCTATCTTAAAAGAGAACCTCGCTTCGGCCATCTTAATGCGAAGTGAATGGTATAAAAGTATTACCCAAGAGAGTGTAGCTCCACTACTTGATCCTTTTTGTGGAGCAGGTACTATTGCTGTAGAGGCTGCTTTTATGGCAACAGATAAAGCACCTTTATTAGATAACCATGAAGACTTTGCTTTTTTAAAACTCGATCTTCATGATCAAGAGATCTGGGAAGAAGTACTTAAAGAGGCACATGATCGACATGAGAAAGGGAAACAAAAAGAGGTCAGTATCACCTGTTGGGATATTGATCCTGATGCTGTTGAACTTGCTCATAGGCATGCTATAGAGGCCAAAGTTGATCATCTTATAACATTCGAAGTAAAAGACTTTACCCAAATCACTAAAGAGGACGTCCCTCACACCATAGGGTATGTCGTAACCGACCCACCTTATGGGATTAGAATGGAAGAGAGTGCCTCTTTATATAAACTGTATACCAGTATGGGAAAACAGTTTAACACCCTCTTTGAGGGGTGGAATGTTGCCATTCTTACTGGTAGTAGTGAACTCCTGAGTTTTGTTGATATGAAACCAGAGAGGACTAACTCCTTTTATAATGGTCCTATTGAAGCCCAATTAGCTCACTACCGAGTATTCACTCAACAAGAGAAAGACGAACGCATTCAAAAGAAGATAAGAGAGCGAGAAGAGCGCTTATCTAAACCATTAAGTGAAGGTGGTCAAATGGTCTTCAATAGGTTGAAAAAGAACCTAGAAAGACTCACCCCTTTAATGGAAAAAGAGGGAGTCTCTTCCTATCGATTGTATGATGCCGATATGCCAGAGTATGCTGCCGCTATCGACTTTTATGAAGGACGATATATTCACCTTCAAGAGTATGCTCCCCCTTCTTCAATAGATCCAGAAGATGCACAAAGACGCTTAGATGAACTCATTGATGCAACTGAACGTGTTACCTTAGTTGATCGTGATCTCATCTTTGTAAAACAAAGACGAGAACAAAAAGGGCTCAGTCAATACGAAAAGTTAAGTGATCGTGGTAAATTTTATATCATACGCGAGCATGATTTGATGTTCAGTGTGAATTTCAGTGATTACTTAGATACTGGTATCTTTTTAGATCACCGCCCTGTGAGAAAGATGATTCAAGAGCAAGCCAACGAGAAGCGCTTTTTAAACCTCTTTTGTTACACAGGTACTGCAACAGTACATGCTGCTCAAGGCGGTGCTCTTAGTACTGTCAGTGTAGATGCTTCAGCAACCTATCTCGATTGGGCAATGAAGAACATGGAGATGAATAACTTCAGAACCATGAATCATTTCTACTATAAAGATGATGCTATTCAATGGCTTAAAAACAGTAATGATACCTTTGACCTTATCTTCTGTGACCCTCCCACCTTTAGTAACTCAAAGATGAGAGAAACCTTTGATGTATACAGAGATCAAAGAATCCTTATTCATCTATGTATGAATCGTCTCTCTAAAGGTGGAAAGCTTATCTTTTCAACAAACTTTAGAAAGTTCACTCTCCACCCTGAGTTAGAAGAGACCTACTCTATTAAAGAGATTACCGATTCAACTATTGGTGAAGACTTCAAACGAAATCTAAAGATCCACTACTGTTGGGAAATAACTCACCCTAAGGCAATAGTTAAAGCACCAACAAAAGAACTCACTAAGAAGATAGTGAGAAGGAAGTAACACTAACTACCAATTACAATACCAACATACCAAACAAAAAGGTCGCCCCGAAGGACGACCTTTTGTATTAACCGATAAAGGTTAGATTAGAATTCAATTTTTGCTCCAACGGTGAATTTACCAATTTTGGAATCAAGAAGGTTTCCTGATTTCCATTTTGCATAAAGATTAGCACCATCAACAAGAGCATCAGAAGCAATAGAAGCTTCCATCTCAAGTTTAGCGTCAGAAGCATCTACGTTATCACTGTATTTTCCTTTAAGAGCAGCAGTGAATTCGTCAACTTTGTATGTAACACCAGCACCAGCATAGTAGGCTTTAGAAGCAATGGTATAACCACCGTTTACGTTAGCTGTGAGTTCGTCTGTGGCGTCCCAATCAACTGATAAGCCAAGAGCTTGTGCATTAACAAGGTCTTTACCTGTTACAACAACTTTAAATGCGTCGATTGTTGCAGCGGCTTTCACTGAAAGAAGATTTTCAACAGGCTCGGTGCCATCACCAACAAGTGCATCTTTTGCATAGTAGGCATCAACAGCAACAAAATCATAGACAGCACCAAGTGCCACTTCTACATTAAGCTCCTCTGTATATTGTACGTCTGTGGCAAAAGTAACTGCTAAGTCATCTTGTTCGTAAGCAGCTTTAGCAGAAGCGCCAACTTTTTTACCAGCATTATTAAGGAGACCTGCTGCACCAAAAGCAACTGTAAGACCATCAGCTAACTCAATATCAGGGGTAAGAACTGATGCGAAAATCTTGTAATTTTCGTTTTTGAAGTTGTTATCATTTGTAGGGGTATCAGCTTCTAAGTCACCATATGGCATAGCTAAGCTAACTTGATAATCCATATAGCTAACTGCTAAACCACCACCAATTTTACCTATCTTTCTGATTACATCAACTGCATCATCTTCTTCCCAAAGGTCATCATCGGAAACGGTTTCATCTTCTGCATAAGTATCGATGGCAGAAGAGGCAAAGTTTGGTCCATCAACTGCACCAAGGATGCTTACTGACCAGTCGCCAGAAACGATTTTAGCATAGTCAAAATCAACTT
>JBBAFS010000001.1:0-72987 GCA_041655255.1 Sphaerochaetaceae bacterium | reverse complement strand
GTATCTCTATTTGAGGGGCTTGGGGTATGAGTATCGTGGTAGTGGAGATGACGTTAGAAGATACGATGAGCAAGCTCAACAAAAAGGGGTCCCTGGGGTTAATTTCATCGTTGCAGTGAAAGAACATTTTTCAAATGGGTATGGTATCTACTACGATGAGCAATTTCTTGGGTACCCCTACGGTCCTGATGCTTTGGTATTGAATGCTCACATCTCATATGATGTACCACGAAAGTGGAGTATTACAGGATCTCTTTTTTATATGATGCACGGAACTCATGATCAGTGGACGTTGTGGAGTAGGGTATACTCAGATCCAGGTGAGTCAAAACCCCCATATCACTCAACACCCACAACAACTCACGATACTGAAAATCACCGCTATGATGATGTCTCTGATCGTAATGCAGTATCACACACATTCTCAATTGGCTTACAGGGAGAGTATAACATTCTTTCCTCTTTAAAAGTGTATGGGGAAGTTGATTATGTTCTTATTGTGAACCCAGGTAATAACTCATCACGATCACCAATAAGTGATATTCAACTCACTGCTGGGATATCGTATGCTTTTTAGGCAAAAGTAGCCAAAAGTGGGATTCGAACCCACGACCTACGCATTACGAGTGCGTTGCTCTTCCCCTGAGCTATTTTGGCATAAAGACTTTTTATATGCGTATCAATGTAGCAAAACTGCTTGGTGTTGTGAAGTATATTTCACCATAATAGGGAGAAACATCCCATGAAAGTGTGCTTGATTAATTTGTTAATCCCATCTACCTTATACCGTAGTAAAACAAAGAGGGAGTTCATTCTGAGTAAAAAACCTGCACGTGTAAGAGCCAAACATTCAGTCCCCGTAGAGCGCGTTGTCGCTATTAAGGTCCCATACGATGTGAGTATCAAAGTGGGTCCATCGTGGACACCAGCTGTCGTTGATTTCTATAAAGAGATGTTCCCTGATATCATAGAGACCGGATTTGGTTTTGATCAAAGTGAAGTAATTATAGAGATAGAGGAATTTTAATGTACGTTCTCGGAATCGAGACTTCGTGTGATGAGTGCTCCGCTTCTATCGTACAAGATGGAAAGCATATTCTTAGCAATGTCATAGCTACTCAAATAGAGTTACATAAATCGTTTAATGGAGTAGTACCTGAACTTGCTTCACGTCTTCATACCCAATGGATCAGTGAAGTAGTCCTTTCTGCCTTACAAGAAGCCAATATACAGCCAGATCAACTCGATGCAATAAGTGTCACTTCCCGCCCAGGTCTTATGGGATCTTTGTTAGTTGGAGTGAACTTTGCTAAAGCGTACGCTGCTACATTAGATCTCCCTTTTATCGGTATTGATCACATTCGAGCACACCTACACGCATCACAAATCGAACATCCTCTAACATACCCATATCTTGGATTATTAGTATCAGGTGGACACACCGTTATCGGAATAGTCCACTCATACGATGATATTGAAGTTCTTGGTACTACCATTGATGATGCTATTGGTGAAGCATATGATAAAGTAGCCACCCACTATGATCTTGGATATCCAGGGGGAAAGGCAATTGATACTTTAGCTCAAAAAGGAAATGCTCACGCTTTCTTATTTCCAGGAATCAATATTGATCACCCATTTAATGTCTCTTACAGTGGCTTAAAAAGCGCAGTGATTAATCAAATGGATCAATTTTGGGACAAAACAAGTGAAAAAAGCAAAGAAAACATTGCTGCAAGTTTTCAACGAGTTGCTATTGGTATCATTGTAAAACGGGTTAAAAGAGCTTTAGAAGTGACAGGACTAAAAAGATTGTCGATAGGGGGAGGAGTTGCAGCGAACTCACTGTTACGAAAAGAACTCTCGTCGTTACAAGATATTGAAACCTCTTTTCCTTCAATGCAATTGTGTACCGACAATGGTGCAATGATTGCCGCTTTAGCGTATCATTACCTCATTGATGGTAAAACCTCTTCATTAGAAGAGAGTGCATCTGCTCGAGTAACTGAATTTAAAAAATCACATCTGTAGGAGAGATTGAATGATGAATTATGACTTAGATAATGCCGTAAGGAAGATTCATGATTTTCCCCGCCAAGGAATTCTGTTTTATGATATCACCAGTATTTTAACGAACCCTGAAGCCTTTAAATTTACTATAAAGGAGATGGTTCGTCGTTATAAAGATGCTAAAATAGATGCTATTGCCTGTGTTGAAGCTCGAGGGTTTGTCTTTGCAGCCCCCTTTGCCTATGAATTAGGACTCCCTTTAATCTTAGTGCGTAAACGAGGAAAACTCCCAGGAAAGGTGAAAGAGCGAAAATATAACTTAGAGTACGGACAAGATTTTGTCGCTATCCAAGAAAGTGATGTACAACCTGGACAAAACATATTGTTGGTTGATGATTTAATTGCCACTGGTGGAACAATCAAAGCCGCAGCTGAGCTGATTGAAGAGATGGGGGCACATGTAGCGGGAGTATTTGGTATTATTGGCCTTCCTTTCTTAGATTATGAGAAGGTGTTACCTAATTATGTAGTCGATACTTTGATTAACTACGACAGCGAGTAATTCGCTTGACATAAAAGGGAAACTTTTGGTAGATTCAACGTGATTTGCGATGATGGGATGTAGTGTAATGGTAACACAGCAGATTCTGGTTCTGCCTTTAGGGGTTCGAATCCCTTCATCCCAGATCACGTATGGTCCCTTCGTCTATCGGTTAGGACGGGAGATTCTCAGTCTTCAAAGAGGGGTTCGATTCCCCTAGGGACTATCTAGACCAGCTCCAGGTGGGCTGGTTTTTTTATGCTTATATAAGTACAATTTACAAACATAGGAACGATGAGATGATAACAGTAGCGAATATATCACTTGCATATGGAACACAAACACTCTTTAAGGATGTGAACCTTAAATTCACCCCAGGAAATTGCTATGGGGTTATTGGTGCTAATGGAGCAGGGAAGTCGACTTTTTTAAAGATTCTCAGTGGAGACATCGAACCTGATAAAGGGGAGATCATCATCACCCCTGGCGAGAGGATAGCTGTCTTACAGCAAGATCACTTTATCTATAATGAATATACTGTGTTAGAGACGGTGATCATGGGGTATGAAAAACTCTATGCAGTGATGAAAGAGCGTGATGCGATTTATGAAAAAGCTAATTTCACCGAAGAAGATGGATTAAAAGCTGCCGAATTAGAGGGAGAGTTTGCCGAGTTAGGTGGCTGGGAAGCCGAAGCAGAGGTTGGTGTGTTATTAGATGGACTAGGAATGAATGAAGAACTTCTTCATAAATCCATGGGCGAAATCGAAGATATGCTTAAAGTACGAGTCCTCTTAGCTCAAGCACTCTTTGGAAACCCTGATATCCTCTTATTAGACGAACCGACAAACCACTTAGATTTAGAATCGATTCATTGGCTAGAAGGGTTTTTAGCCGATTTTAATAACACTGTTATTGTTGTCAGTCACGACCGTCACTTCTTAAATGAGGTGTGTACTCATATTGCTGATATCGATTATGGTAAAATCCAACTCTTTGTGGGAAACTACGATTTTTGGTATTTCTCAAGTCAGTTAGCAGCAAAACAACTTAAAGATGAGAAAAAAAGAAGAGAAGAGAAGGTGGCTGAACTTAAAGAGTTTGTCCAACGTTTTAGTTCAAACCTCTCGAAAGCTCGTCAGGCAACCAGCCGTAAAAAGCTCATTGAAAAACTCACTATTGATGATATTAAACCCTCATCTCGCCGTTTCCCATATGTCGCTTTTAAACCTGAACGAGAACCTGGAAAAAATATCCTCTCTGTAAAAAATCTTTCAATTAGTCATGAAGGAATACCTGTATTAGATGATATCAACCTCACGGTGAATAACGGAGATAAGATTGCATTTGTAGGACCTAATCACAATGCAAAGACCTACCTCTTTGATATTATCGCTTCAGAACTTGAAGCAGAGGCAGGAACATATGAGTGGGGAGTAACAATCAAAATGAGCTATTTCCCAAAAGATAATGCCCACCTTTTTAATAAACATATGAATATCACCGATTGGCTCAGGCAATATTCAAAAGAGAAGGATGAAACCTTTATCCGCTCCTTCTTAGGACGTATGCTTTTTAGTGGTGATGAATCATTAAAAGATGCCACTGTGTTAAGTGGGGGAGAGAAGGTCCGCTGCCTTTTAGCTAAAATGATGCTCGAACAATCAAATGTTCTGATTTTTGATGAACCAACGAGCCACTTAGATTTGGAAGCTATTCAAAGTCTTAACAACGGTCTTATCGATTTTAAAGGAGTGTTACTCTTTAACAGTCACGACCACCAATTTGTCTCATCGATTGCTAATCGTATTATTGAAATTACCCCCGATGGGAAACTTATTGATAGGATGATGACACTTGACGAATACTTACGTAATGACGAAGTTCGAAATCTGAGAACCACCTACTATAAAGGGCAATCAAGGGTGATGATTTAGGAGAACGTTATGTTATTAGTTGTCGATATCGGTAATACGAACATTGTGTTAGCCACATATCATAATAATGAATGGATAGGGTCATGGAGAATTCACAGCGATCCTAAAAAAACAGGAGATGAGTATCTTGTAATCATTGAGCGGATGCTTTCTGACTCGATTAAAGAGATTGACCAAGCGGTTGTCTCTTCTGTTGTCCCTAAATTAACAAAACCTATTGGTAATGTAGTTCACTCTCTGTGTTCAATTGAACCTCTTATTGTCACACACGATAGTGCAGTTGGAATTCAAAGAGCATCTATCCCTCCCGAATTGGGGTATGATTTATTGGCGAATGCTGAAGCAGCTCACCATCTCTATCCAAGTGAGACCTGTATGGTACTCGATTTAGGAACAGCTCTCACTCTCACCACAGTCGATTCAGATGGGAATATTTTAGGAGTAGCCATCGCTCCAGGATTAGAGACAGCTGTCAGTTCACTATTTAGAAATACGGCACAAATTCCCTCGGTGCAATTAGTAGAACCCAAAGGGGTGTTAGGGCGAACGAGTGAAGATTCGATTCAAAGTGGAATTATGTATGGTTTTAGTGGGCTGGTGAAAGAACTTGTCTCACTCACTGAGAAAGAGCTAAATAGAAAAGTAGTACTCATAGCCACTGGTGGCTTAGTTTATGCATTAGCCCCCCTTATTGAGCGTGTCGATTTAATCGAGCAGCGTCTCACATTAGAGGGACTACGCATTATGGCAACTACATAGCGAAGCTCCCCTTTCTCATAATAGGCACTTCTTTGTTATCATATGTGGTGGCAACAATATCCATATCATCAGATCCAATCATGAAATCGGTATGATTCAGTGATTGGTTACACCCAGCTTCAAGAAGTTTTTCGCTACTAGTGAGTGTCTCTGCATGGGCTAAGCACGAAGGATACCCAGCACCTAAGGCGATATGACACGAAGCATTCTCATCGTATAAAATTGAGTGGAAAATCTTCTTAGATTGGCTAATAGGAGATTGTTCATCGACTAAAGCAACCTCTCCCAAGTACGAAGAGCCTTCATCGATTGAGAGAAACTTCTCCATCACCTCTTGGCCTTTAGTAGCACGTACAGAGGTAACCTTTCCCTTTGTAAAGGTAAGACGTACCCCCTCACACACCGAACCCATCACCGAGACAGGACGAGTAGTTTCTACATACCCTTCAGCTTGGAGTCGGTCAGGGGTAGTAAAGACCTCTTCAGTAGGAAGGTTTGGCATAAACCAACGACCGCTGGGTAGGGGATCTCCACCCCCTTTCCATCTGCTTTGGGAGGTAAAGCCGATGCGTAAATCTGTTTTACTACTGCTAAAATGAAGTTCTTTAATCTGTAAGGTATCTAAGAGCTCTCCTCTTTGTGTTAACACATCGCTGTGGTCTTGCCATGCTTGTGAAGGATCTTGAGCATCGAGTTTTAGAATTGGGGCTAAAAGCGACCAAAGTTGTTCAACAGTGGCATCTTCACCTAAGATTTGTTGTGCCCAGACAGGACCAGGGGCACATATCACACACCAAGGGTGTTCATGACGCATTCTACTTTGTTGATATAATCTTCCAGAGATACTTAAAGAAGAGCGATAGGTAGAGAGTTTTTGAGGATCTGCATCTTCAAGAAAGTGACGATCTTCAGTGTTATCAATTCGGATATAAGCCCAATCTTTCACCATCATCTCATAATCAATTGTTTTTGAGAAATCGGGCACTTCTTGTAAAGCCTTTTCGTCTTGGTTTTCAAGTCTGCTTTTAATTAACTCAAAGTCATCAATATCAATTTTGACAAACTGAGCCCCTCTCTCATAAGCCGTTAGAGCTAACAATTGAGCAAACTCATAATGTGCAGGACCTGTTTTAATGAGCAAAGATTGCCCCTTATAGAGGTTAATTCCTGTTTCAATAACAAGTTTTGCATACTCTTTATTCAACTGTTCGATACTTTTCACCCTTTTCTCCTTCAATTAGATTATAGTCATACCATCGCTGACAATGAGGACTTTTTCCCCATCTTCAGTAATAGCTTCAATACTAAGTGTGTGATGCCCAATAGGGAAGCGTAGGTGCAATAAGCTTGTATTACACCCTGTTTGCTCTTCAAGTTGTTTCTCATCCTCGTAGGTATCAAGATCTTCAAGATGAGAAACTTCCCCCATCCCTAAAGCTAAGGTTGTTGTATGATGATCATCAAAACCGCTATAACCGGTAGGGAAACTCAGTTGTTCAAACCCAGGATGTGGATTGACGATACTTATTTCAGATATCCGTGAAGCACCCTCATCAACGGCTAAAGCCTCTAATAACACATCAAGACCAACTTCTGCTTCAACGTTCGTTAATTCTCCTTGAAAGAAGGTAAGTTGAGCTTGTTTAATCAACTTCCCAAACAGATAAAAATCTTCACTCGCTTTTACAACTCCTTGAACAGAGTTACGGTGAACTAAAGCACTCACTCTTAAAGGGGGGATATAAGAAGCAAAATGGCGATCACTACTGAGGGTGTGGATACTTGAACGCCATCGACTCTCTTCTACAAGAGAGAGGTATAAATCGGTATGATCTGTTTGTATGTGAAGCGTTTGTATCTCTAAACGATTTAAAAAGAGCGCTCGCTCTTTGATAGCTGAAAAAATCCCATTCCACTTATGATCAAAGTTGTTACTACTAAGGAAAAACAGAGAATCAAAGACTTTCCATAACTCCTCTTCTGTCGCCTTTGGGTGAAGTACTTTTTGAGCCCACTGTGTTCCTGGTAGAGCAACCACAGCCCAAGGGGCAACTTCTTTATTTAATTGAGGCGAACCAAGATTTCCACACATTTGTAGTAGTGGGGGGCTTGATACAATCTCTTTGACTGAAAGATCATTCGCCAACTCTCTTTTTTCAGTATCATCGATGCGTAACAGTACTCCACGAGTAATAGGAGAAGAACTCTCTTGCTCCTCTTGGGGTGTGTAACTGTAGTGTCCAGATGGTTTTCCATCGGTCACAATGACAACATGAACCTCTTTTTTGGTCACTTCACTCGCTCTTTGAGCAAGGTCTTGGACAAAGTGAAAATGTTGCTGATCTGTATTAATAGAGAGCGACTCATTCTCTTGCAGTTGTAAAAGATACTCTATAATAAATGTAATAAAACGATTTTTGATACAAAACTCCTTTCTCTTTTATAAACTCACATAGCATACCCTATAATTGAACATGTACCAAGAGAAAAAGCCAAAGCCCTTGACCCTTACGGAGTTTTTACGTTATATATACCTGGTACGAAACAGTATGAGTGCGCCTGTGGTATAGTGGTATTACCTCAGCCTTCCAAGCTGAAGAGGCGGGTTCGATTCCCGTCGGGCGCTTATAATGAAGCCTGGCACTGCCAGGCTTTTGTTACATAATAAGCGAAGGAGAGTGAGTTATGGGAATTCGTGGAGAAGTATTTTCGACTAAATTAGTCACAAAGGATAGAACCTATTTTTTTAACGTAAAAGAGAATGTCTACGGAGATATGTTCTTAAATATTGTTGAAAGTAAAGGTGTTGAAGGTGGTTCAGGTAAATTTATTCGCCAATCGATTTTAATCTACCCTGAAGACTTAGGAGAGTTTGTCCGTGAGTTCCAAAAATCACTCGACTTTCTTCGTCAAAACAGTCCTACCTAATACTATACGTTAATCGTTGAATTGGACTTGGTCCAAATTCTTGACACGCTTTAATGTGGGCCTTTGTTGGATACCCTTTATGGGATGCGTAACCATATTCGGGGTAGAGATTGTGAAGATGAACCATCAAGCGATCTCGCCCCTGTTTTGCTAAAATGGAGGCTGCCATAATCTCAGCTATGAGAGAGTCCCCTCGTACAACAGCTTCAGTGTGTAGACTCAATTGAGGTGCTTTATTACCATCTACCACCACACTGCTAATATTGGGAAACATGTGATACGCCTTATCAAACGCTTTTCTCATCGCAACCATTGTTGCCTCTAAGATATTAAGAACATCTATATCTTTATGATTGACCCACCCTAAAGCCCACACCAAAGCACTCTCTTTTATCAAAGATTCAATCTCACTCCGCTTTCGAGGTGAGAGTGTTTTTGAATCTGCTAACACTTCAATGGGGAAAGAGGGGGGTAGCACTACAGCTGCTGCACACACAGGTCCAGCCAAAGGACCTCGTCCAGCTTCATCAATACCACATATGTAGCTCATAAAAAGTAGTGTAAGAAAAGGTTGCTCGTTTGTCAACGAAAGTACTTTATGGTATAGTTTGCCCAATGCTTCTGTTTAGAGAACAAAGGAGTTATTGTTGTTTCTCAAAAGCTTAGAATTATATGGATTTAAATCATTCGCCGATAAAACTCGCCTTGAGTTCTCAGATGGAACTACGAGCCTACTTGGACCCAACGGGTGTGGTAAAAGTAATATCGTAGACGCCATTAAGTGGGTATTGGGGGAACAATCAACAAAAACTCTTCGTGCTGGTAAAATGGAAGATGTCATTTTCAACGGCACTGAAACTCGTAAACCACTGAATGTAGCAGAGGTGAGTTTAGTTATCAGTAACAGCGATGGCGCTTTACCAATCGATGCTACTGAAGTTGAAATTCGGCGACGGATTTTCCGAAGTGGTGAAAGTGAATTCTTTATTAATCGTAACCAAGTACGCCTACGAGATATTCGTGAACTCTTTTTTGATACAGGGATTGGGAAATCGGCCTATTCAATTTTAGAACAAGGGAAGATTGATCAAATCCTCAGTCACAAACCTGAAGATCGACGCTACATCTTTGAAGAGGCTGCAGGTATCACCCGTTATAAACAACGAAGTGTTGAAGCAGGGAGAAAACTACAACGAACTGAAGAGAATATCGAACAAGTTGAAACGCTTTTTAAAGAGATTAAACGCCAATACGACTCACGAAAAATACAAGCTGAAAAAGTTGAACGTTTTCGTGCCCTAGAAAAAGAGCAATCTACTTTAGAAGTTCATGTTCAATTAGCCACAATTCAAAACCATTTATTGTTGAAAGAGGCTAAAGAACAAGAGTTAAGTGAAACTCAACAATCTTACGATGCGTTAAAAAAAGAGAGTGAGCTTCTTCAACAGAGCTTAGAACAGCAGCAAACTGACTTACGACAGTTTGCAGAACAACGTATTGAACTCCAATCGGGTATTCAACGAATCGAAGGGCAATTAAACGGCAAAAAAGATCAACTTGAGATTTTAGAAGAACGGTATCGTGATTTTCTTAGGAATAAAGAAGAGGCTGAACAACGGGCAAATAACCTCAAAGAACGACTTGCTCGTAATGAGCAAGAACTTGAAGAACAACAAGATGTGTTAGATTCATTAGATGAGTCGATCATAGATTCAGAGAAAAAAATTCATCTCCAAGAAAAAGAGATGAGTTTTACTGTTAAACAGATAGATGAAAGTGACCAACAGATTATCCACAATGAGAACTCTATTGTACAAGAGCAACACATTCAACAAGAACTCTCAGGTGAGTTACAACGAATTACTGATCTGCTAGTTGAAGAGCTCGATGAGAAACTCAAAGCTAGTGGATACTCAACTAGCCAACGAAAACAGAGTGAAAAAGAACTTACTGATCATCTCGATCTCATAGAACGAACTGTTATTAAACAAGTCGAATTTTCTAACGAACTTACAACCATGTTAGAACAAGAGTCTATTACCATACAGCGAGCACAAACTCAGTGGGCACACTATCTTAACGAGATTCAAGCATCTCATCAAAAATTAAGAGTACTATTTGAAACATACCAAAGTAAGATTCCCTCATTTATCGATGAACTGTTAGCACCCGAAGGAATTATTAGTCAAAAACACTCAATTGATGAGAAAATGAGACTCAGTCACCAAAAAGTTACCTCATACCATAAAGAGATAGCTATTCTCAAAGAGGAGCGAACACGTTTACAACAACTTCTTGAGCAGTACCGTGAGCACGTGGTGCAACTGCGACTCTCTTTAAATAGTTTTACAACAAAAAAAGAGTCAGTGCTTTCCCTTATTCAATCGTTGCGTCAACAACAAACTGAAAGTACATATCTACTCCAAGATGCTGTAACTGAATCCGATTATGCCCAACAAAGACTTAAAGATGCACAAACTCAAATAGAGACAGCCCAAGAAGAGCAAAAACAATTACTGCTTGATAAACAAGAACAAGAAGAGAGTCTTAGTGAGTTAATTCTCTCAATCGAACAAGAGAATGAGCGTCTTGGCTCTGAACGGAATCGTCTTAATGATTATTATGAAACTCTCAGAGAGATTCGAACAACTTCCGATAAAATTACTTACCATATCGAAGGGATTCAACAACAAATTGCTCAAGTATATACAAACTACTTTGATACCTATGGAAAGAGCTTAAAAGAGTTTGATGATCAATTAGATACTGAGTTAGAAGATTTTAGTACACTTAGAGAACAACTCAACAAAATCAATAAACAGATTCAAGGTATGGGGTATATCAACCACATGGCTGCTGAAGAGTTCAAAGAGATTAAAGAGCGATATGATTTTATCCACCAGCAGTTAAGTGATCTTCAAAAAGCGAAAACTGATTTAGAGAAGGTCATTGAAGAGATTACCATTCGTAGTGAAAAACTCTTTTTAGAGTCGTATCAAGCGATACGAGTAAACTTTCAACAGATGTTTCACCGAATGTTTAGTGGTGGAAGAGCTGAACTTCGTCTTTTAGATCCTGAGAATGTATTAGAGAGTGGTATTGATATCTTAGCTCAACCACCAGGGAAAAAACTCGATCGTCTAGCTCCGCTATCAGGAGGAGAGAAATCTCTTACTGCAGTAGCACTCTTATTTGCAACATACAAAGTAAAACCCTCTCCCTTTGCAATTTTAGATGAGATTGATGCTGCCTTAGATGACCGTAATATCGGGAACTTCTTAGAAGTACTCGATGAATTTAGCCAAAACAGTCAATTCATCATCATCACCCACAATAAACACACAGTCTTAGGATCTAAAACGTTATTAGGTATTACGATGGAAGAGAGGGGAGTCTCGAAGACCATCAGTTACCGTATGGGGTTAGAAGATGAGGAACTTGACAATGAAATTGATAATACAGTATAAATCGAGGCGTAGTACTGATTATGTGGAAATGGAATGTTTGATTCAATAAGCGATAAATTTACCCAAATAGTCCGCACCTTTAGCGGAAAAAGTAAGATTACAGAGAAAAATATCCAAGACGCGGTTGAAGAGATAAAAATTGCTCTTTTAGAAGCCGACGTCCATCTTCGTGTTGTCAGAAGGTTTATCAACCGGACCATCGAAGAGGCTACTGGAGAAAAAGTTCTTAAATCGGTCGACCCAGGCCAACAATTTATAAAGATTATTTACGATCGAATGGTTCAACTCCTTGGAGATGAAGATCAATCGACCTTACAACTCAAAGGACCCGATACCACCAGTACCATCTTGATGATGGGCCTTCAGGGATCAGGAAAAACCACTACAGCGAGTAAGTTAGCCCTTAGATTACAAAAAGAGGGACGCCGAGTACTCCTTGTAGCAGCCGACGTTGTTCGTCCTGCTGCTATTTTACAATTACAAGTCTTAGGGGAGCGTATTGGTGTTCCTGTCTATACCGAAGATTCAAAAGATCCAGTAAAGATTGCTCAACGGGCTCTTGCATATGCTAAAAAAGAGCAGTTTAATACGATGATTGTCGATACTTCAGGGCGAATGCACCTTGATGATCAGATGATGGGTGAGATTCAACGCTTAGCTCATGTTTTGAACCCCGATGAAACAATCTTTGTTGCTGATGCCATGACAGGTCAAAGTGCAGTAACCATTGCGCAAGAGTTTGATCAAAAGGTCGGTATCAGCGGAGTCATTTTAAGTAAATTTGATTCAGATACCCGTGGTGGAGCAGCACTCTCACTAAAAAGTGTTGTTGGCAAACCGATTAAATTTATCGGAGTAGGTGAGAAACCTGAAGATTTAGATCCATTTTACCCATCTCGAATCGCATCCCGCATTCTTGGAATGGGAGATGTTGTCTCCTTAGTTGAGAAAGCTCAAGAGACGATGGATTTTGAAGATGCCGAAAAGATGCAACGAAAGTTGCAAAAAAACACCTTCGATTTACAAGATTATCTTGAACAGCTAGAAAGGGTGAACAGCATGGGTTCTATCGATAAAATCATCGAAATGATCCCAGGTGCTAAAGGAAATATCAGTGAAGATGATATCGACACCCAAGAGATGGTAAGAGAAAAGGCCATAATACAGTCTATGACCTATTCTGAAAGGACAAATTACCGTATACTAGGCCCAGCTCGTCGTAAGCGGGTGGCATCAGGTAGTGGAACAACGGTTAATGATGTTAATAGACTGATGCGTAAATTTGAAAAGATGCGACTAACAATGAGAAAGTTCGCAAGAAATAAATCATATCAAGCTTCAATGATGAAACATATGGGAATGTAGTAGCGTTGGGCAGGAGGAAGTTGTGAGTACCAGTATTAGATTAAAAAGATTTGGTTCTAAAAAAAGACCATACTATCGCATTGTCGTTATCGATTCTGCGGCAGCACGTGATAGCCGATCAATCGAAGAAGTTGGATTATATCATCCAATTGAGGACGAAGATAAACAAGTAGTCCTTAAAGAAGAGAGAATTAAAGAGTGGTTAGCAAAAGGGGCACAACCTTCTGCAACCGTTAAAAAACTTCTCAACAAACACAACATTTATGTTGACCGGACTCCTTCAGCTTAAAAGGAGGAACACAAATTGGAAAAAGATCTCGTAGAATATATTGCTAAATCACTTGTCGATCGACCCGACGAAGTTTCTGTACACGTTGTAGAGGGTGAGCAATCAACTATCTTAGAGTTAAAAGTAGCAAGCGACGATGTTGGTAAAGTAATTGGAAAACAAGGACGTATAGCCAACGCAGTAAGAGTCATCTTAAGTGCTTGTGCAGCTAAAAGTGGGAAGCACGTCCAATTGGAAATATTGGATTGAGTGATTTGTTAGCAACTGGACAGTTAAACGGAACTCACGGCATAAAAGGGTATCTTAAAGTTACCCTTTTTTCTGATAGTTATGACCATCTGCTCTCATTAAAACAAGTTCTATTAAAAAAAGATAACAAAGAACAAATCCTCTTTATTGAAGATATTAGTCACAATGGACGTCATGTGCTTATAAAGTTTGTTGGGATTCACACACCCGAAGAGGCTGCAAAGTGGACTAACTGGGAAATGTGGATTAACCGCAGTGATGCCCAAGTTCTCGATGAGGGCGAATATTACGTTGCAGATCTTATCGACTCTCACCTTATGTACAACTCAGAGCATGTAGCGACTGTAGTAGGGTATATGGAGGGCTCTCAAGCTCTCTTATTAGAAGTAATCACTACAAAAAAGCAAAAGAGTTTTTTGATCCCTTTTATGAAAGAGTATATTGGAAATGTCGATATCTCAAAAAAAGAACTTGAGCTCTTAATGATAGAATTACTACAATAACATCATGAAATTTGAGATCTTGACCCTTTTTCCAGAAATCATCGACTCATTTTTTACTTCCTCTATTATGGCAAAAAGCGTCGCTTCTAACTTAGTTGACTATTCAGTGATTAACATTAGAGATTTTGCCACCGATGTCCATAAAACATGCGACGACTCTCCGTATGGAGGAGGGGCGGGTATGGTGCTGAAAAGTGAACCACTAGATAACGCTCTTAAGTCGATACAAGCACAAGATAAACGTGTTATTTATCCATCTCCGAGTGGTAAAGTGCTCACTCAAGAGTATGCTCACGAATTAAGCCAAGAGAGTAACTTAGTCTTTATCTGTGGACGATACGAGGGTATTGACCAAAGAATCGTAGATATGTATGTTGATGACGAGATTTGCATTGGAGATTATGTGATTTCCAGTGGAGAGATTGCCGCATTGGTTATTATCGATGCAGTCTATCGCCTGCTCGATGGCGTTATCAATCGTGAATCGTTAGTTGAGGAGTCATTTACCGACGGATTGTTGGAATATCCTCACTATACTCGGCCCGAGACCTATTGCGGAAGAGTTGTTCCTGAGGTATTATTGTCGGGTCATCATGCACGTATTGATTCATGGCGTCTGCGTAAGCGATTAGAGAAGACTCTGAAAAACCGTCCTGAGCTTCTTAACAAGGCTGCCTTAAGTGATCAAGCGAAGAAGATATTAGATGAATTAGAGAATTAGGTGTCAAGGGGATTGATAGCAATGGATGTGATAAGAGCAATTGAAGCTGAACAAATACGTGACGACATGAACTTTCATGTTGGAGATACCGTAAAAGTACACTTCACCATTAAAGAGGGTGATAAAGAGCGAATTCAAGTCTATGAAGGCTTAGTCATTGCTTTTAAGAATAGCGGTATTCGAAAAACCTTTACTGTGAGAAAGAACTCCTACGGTGTTGGTGTAGAGCGAGTGTTCCCAGTGAACTCACCACGAATTGCACGTGTTGAAGTTGTGCGACGTGGTCGAGTACGAAGAGCTAAACTCTACTATATCCGCAAGCGTGTTGGTAAAGCAGCTAAAGTACCTGAGCTTGTTGGACGGAAACGTTAAAATGCCCACACAGGTGTGATTCAAGGACGGGGGAGAAACACTCCGTCTTTTTTCATGAGATAGGATGCAGATGGATAAAGAGACTCTATCGAACAAAGAAAAAACT
The DNA here is from genome assembly GCA_041655255.1 of Sphaerochaetaceae bacterium. Classification (GTDB taxonomy): domain Bacteria; phylum Spirochaetota; class Spirochaetia; order Sphaerochaetales; family Sphaerochaetaceae; genus JBBAFS01. The sequence goes on along the minus strand of JBBAFS010000001.1, from coordinate 57,740 downwards.
CAACCTAAGAAGAACCAGCAACGCCGTAGAAGGCGTAAGCCTCGTTCTGAAGCCTCCCTATCTCGTAAGAAAAAATCAAACCTGTATGTCCCTATGATTAAAGAGCCAAAACCACTGTGCACCATCTGTAATACAGATATAGAGAATATTGCAGAGGCCATTAGAGAACCTGGTGAGGGTGGATATAGTCATTTCGATTGTGTCATTCAAAAATTAACTGAACAAGAAAAGCTTGCACCCCAACAAAAGATCTCCTATATGGGGCGAGGGACATTTGCTGTAGTAGTCAAAGAAGAGGGGAAGTTTGTTACTGTGAAAACAATCCAGTATGAGAGTCCCGAAGATTTCTTGGCGATGAAAATGTTTGTGGAGGAGAGTAAAGAATGAGTGAAGCACCCAATAAAATTATTAGAGCAATGCTTCCTGGGACTTTTGACCCACCCACAAATGGGCATCTGAATGTTATTGAAAGATCTGCTCGATTATTTGAATACCTTGATGTGGTTGTTGCTGATAACATCAACAAAAAGGTCTTATTTAGTGCCGACGAGCGAGTCGATATGCTCACAGAGATGCTCCGAGGATTTGAGAATGTCCACGTTGTTAAGCACAGTGGCCTGGTAGTCGATTATGCAAAAGAGAATCGAATATCGGTGTTAATCAGAGGGGTAAGAGCGTTAGTCGACTTTGGTTATGAATTTGAATTGGCAATGACAAACAAGCAACTCTTCCCTGAGTTAGAAGTGTTGTTCATGCCAACTGATCCGAATTACTTTGTACTCAGATCGAGTGCAATTAAAGAGATGGCAACCTTTGGTGCCGATATCTCAACGATGGTTCCCTTGTCGGTAGCGAAGAAACTTCAAAGCCGAATCAGGGATATTGACAATAATGGATGATTTCGTTATTCTCACAAAAGTAAATATAATAAGGGGTTAAAAGATGGCAGTACCTAAATATAAAACTTCTAAATCGAGAACAGCCTCTCGCAAAGCTGTTAATATGCGCATACAATCGCCAGCATTAACAGTCTGTGGCACATGTGGCAACAAGGTGGTACCGCACCGAGTATGCCCCAAATGTGGCTTCTATCGTGGTCAGCAAGTATTTGACCTTGAACACATGGCTTAAGTCTACATACGGAGGAAGAATATCATGGACACAAATGCTGTATTTGATAAAGTAAAAAGCTTAATTAGTGAAAAACTAGAGATTGAGGATAGCAAAATTACCCTCAATGCTTCTTTTAGAAAAGATCTTGGTGCCGATAGTCTCGACACCTACGAACTCGTATATGCTATTGAAGAGGAATTAGGAGTATCTATTCCCGATGATAAAGCCAATGAGTTCGAAACAGTTAAAGACGCTGTAGATTATTTAGCAACATTACTGTAGTTCTACATAGTGTTGGTATATCCACCAATGTCTTTTAATTACGGCAAGGCTCCTGACATCTCTTCTGAGAGAAAGCAGGAGCTTTTGCTCTTTCAAAAACAGGCTGAAATTTCCTTTAAAAATCTCAAGCTGCTTAACTTAGCCTTCTCACACCGCTCTTTTGCCAATGAGAGTCCTACAGATGTCGATAACAATGAACGCCTCGAGTTTTTAGGTGATAGTGTCTTAGGTCTCATTGTTGCCGATTGGCTTTTTACCCACCTCCCTGAGTCGGATGAAGGGGAATTTAGCCGTATCAAATCGGTCGTTGTCAGTGAAGATAGTTTAGCTTCCATTGCCAAACGCCTCCGAGTCGATAACTTTATCTTAATTGGTAAAGGAGAAGAGTTCAGTGGTGGAAGAAACAAAAAAGCACTCTTAGCCGATTGTATGGAAGCAATCTTTGGAGCGTACTACCTCGATAGTGGCTTTAAGGCTGTAAAAGAGTTAATCCAACGACTGTTACGACCCGAGATAAAAAGTGTATTGGCCAATACCCATAAAAAAGATTATAAAACTCTGTTACAAGAGTATGCTCAAAAACGATTTAAAAATTATCCTCGATACGAAGTAGTGAAGCGAACTGGTCCTGAACACGATCATGTGTTTTGGGTAAAAGTAACTGTTCAAAAAAGAAGTTTTGGTCCGAGCCAAGGACACAATAAGAAAGAGGCCGAACAAGCTGTAGCCCAAATTGCATATGAACAGTTAGTTGGTTCTACCACCCCGTAATTGATGAGTATATATCCCTTTTGCAATCTTCAATAATTGCTCTTTATTGTTTTGTTTAGGATCATCTAATACCGTTTCAAGTAGTTGCTTGAGAACGAGGCCAACTGCTTCCCCTTTAGGGATCCCCGCTTGCATTAAATCATATCCATTAATATCTAAATCTTTTATTGTTAAAGAGCTTCCTTTATGAAGCACCTTGGCGATACGATCGTGTAATTCAATGAGATCTTCAACTTCTTTACTATGGTTTATCGCATAACGATCTGCTTTACGTAACTCAAATAGATTATCCATATACTCAAGTCCTACACGATTGATAAACCTTCTAATTGCTCCATCACTCCATGACGGTTCATAGTGAAACATATGTTGTTTAATAAGGTGTAACACGATAAAAGAGTCTTTATTAGAGAATTTAAGTCTTTGTAATATCTCTTTTGCTAAGGAGACACTCACTTGCTCGTGGTTGTAAAAAGTAACTTTTCCATCAGATGTTACCTTTTTGGTCTCCACTTTTCCAATATCGTGTAACAGTGCGCTCAGGCGTACTAACGCTTTAGAGGAGGGCACTGCATCACAACTGATAAGGGAGTGTTCATAAAGTGGATAGAGATGAAATTCTCCTTGCTCGACGCCTATAGTGGCCTCTAACTCAGGAAGAATCACCTTCAAAGCACCACATTGTTGTAATGATTGAATACCAACAGAAGGCTTTGGGGAACTAAGGATGTGCATCAATTCAACTCTGATGCGCTCTCCACTGATTCTTTGTAAGTTTTCACTGAGTGTACTCATAGCTTCAAAGGTATTTTTTTCAATGGTGAATGCCAGTTGGCTAGAGAATCTACACGCTCGCATGATCCGTAACGCATCTTCACTAAAACGTTGAAAAGGATCTCCAATAGCTCGAACAACTTTATTATAAATATCTGAGATGCCACCGTGAAGATCTGTTAAGGTGCCACTTTTTGCATCAATAGCTAAAGCATTTATCGTAAAATCACGTCTACCTAAATCTTCTTCTAAGTTTCTCACAAACGACACCGAATCGGGACGTCTGAAATCACTATACGGTCCCTCATGGCGAAAGGTAGTTACTTCAAAAGAGTGACCTTTGTATAAAATGGTGACAGTCCCATGGACAATACCAGTTGGAATAACCCGTTTGAAAATCTGTTTCATCTCATCGGGAGTGGCATCGGTAGTAAAATCGTAATCGGTTTGCTCGCGGTTGAGATAAAAATCACGTACAGCTCCCCCTACGATATATAAAGTGTACCCATGTTGGTGAAACTGCGATGCAAAAGAGGAAATTGTAGTACTTATTGGGAAAGCTCTCATACAGGGTATGCTACTTAGGCATAACTGTAGTTGTCAATACGATTGAACAGTTCAAGGCAAATGTTTTATAGTTGCCATGAGAGGCAAGATGTTTCTCTCATAGTTGTAAGGAGTCCAAGTTAATGTTTAAGGCAGTCGATCCAAAAGTTGATTTTCCAAAGATGGAAGAGGGAATCCAATCTTTCTGGGAAAAAGAGCGTATTTACCGAAAATCGGTCGATTCTCGATCAGAAGATAATGAGTACGTATTTTATGATGGCCCTCCATTTGCAACAGGATTGCCACACTATGGTCACTTAGTGCCAGGTACCATTAAAGACCTCTATCCCCGTTACCAAACCATGAAAGGCAAACGAGTCAATCGTCGCTTTGGATGGGATTGTCACGGTCTTCCCGTTGAATATGAAATTCAGAAAAAACTCAACATCAGTGGTCATAAAGAGATTACTGAATACGGAGTTGCTAAATTTAACGACGCTTGTCGCTCCATTGTGTTACGCTACACCAGTGAATGGGAAGCTACCATTAACCGAATGGGAAGATGGGTCGACTTTGAACATGGGTATCGAACTATGGATACCGATTATATGGAGTCGATTTGGTGGGTATTTAAAACACTATATGAAAAAGGGCTGATTTATGAAGGATATACGATCCTTCCTTATAGTCCTGCTTTAGCAACGCCTTTATCAAACTTTGAGGTGAACTTAGGTGGATACCAAGATGTTGTTGATCAAGCTTTGACAGTCCGCTTTAAAATGGATGGTGAAAAGAACACCTATTTCCTTGCTTGGACAACCACTCCTTGGACCTTACCAAGTAACTTAGCTTTAGCTTTGGGTCCAGATATTACTTACGTAAAGGTGAGAGATATCGAAGATGACGTGTTTTACATCCTTGCAGAAAATAGATTAGAGACCTATTACAAAGAGCCAAACCAATACGAAGTTGTTCAAAAGTATCAAGGAAGCGAATTAGGGGGTATCTCTTATGAACCATTATTCCCATTTTTTGCCCACTTAAAAGAAGAGAGTGGTGCTTTTATCACCGTATTGGGCGATTACGTCTCAACTGAAGATGGTAGTGGTATTGTCCACACAGCACCCGGCTTTGGTGAGGATGACTATGAGGTGTTAAAGGGAACTGGTATTCCTGTAGTGTGTCCTATTGATGATGATTGTCGCTTTACTGAAGAAGTGTCACTTTGGCAAGATGTCTTTGTCAAAGATGCCGACCCCTCTATCATCAAACACTTGAGAAAGCAAGGTGCAATTGTGAAACAAGAGAACTACCTTCACAGTTACCCATTTTGCTACCGTACCCATAAACCTCTTATTTATCGAGCAGTGAGTTCTTGGTTTGTCGATATTGGCAAACTCAAAGAGTCGATGCTCAATGCCAATGAACAAATCACTTGGATGCCCGATCACTTAAAACATGGCCGATTTGGTAAATGGTTAGAAGGGGCACGGGATTGGTCAATTAGCCGTAACCGCTTTTGGGGAAACCCCATTCCAGTGTGGAAAAGTGACCAAAGTGATTATATCGAAGTTATCGGCTCTATTGATGAGTTAGAAGAGAAAAGTGGCGTTCGAGTCGACGATCTTCATAAACAGTATGTCGATGAAATCACCTGGCCCAGTGCTGATGGGAAAGGGACGATGAGACGTATTAGTGAAGTATTGGACTGTTGGTTTGAATCGGGCTCAATGCCGTATGCACAAAATCACTACCCATTTGAGAACAAAGAGTATGTCGATAACCACTTCCCAGGAGACTTTATCTGTGAAGGGTTAGACCAAACACGAGGTTGGTTTTATACCCTTGTGGTAGTTGGCGCTGCCTTATTTGATAAACCTGCTTTTTACAATGTTGTAACAAATGGAATAGTCTTAACTGCAGATGGGAAAAAGATGTCCAAGTCACTGAAAAACTATAGTGACCCGATGGAATTAGTGAATGCATATGGAGCAGATGCTTTAAGATTTGCATTGATGAATAGTGCTGTCACTCGTGCTGAAGATTTAAAATTTAGTGATGATTTAGTGAAAGATGTCTTAAAGAGCCTCCTTATCCCCCTGTGGAACGCCTACTCATTCTTTGTCACCTACGCAAATATCGACGGGTATGAGATTTCTCACACCCCAGTGGATCAATTAACTCACCCCATGGATCGGTGGATTATCTCAGAGAGCCAACACATGATTAAAGAGGTGAGTGAAGCGTGGGACCATTATGAGACTCAACGTGGATGTAATGCTATTTTAGAGTTTATCGACTCACTCAATAATTGGTATATCCGACGATCTCGAAGAAGATTTTGGAGATCAGAGAACGATTTAGATAAAAAACAGGCATACGATACATTGTATCGTGTGTTAATGAGTGTTATTACCGTTGCTGCTCCAGTGATTCCTTTTACTACTGAAGAGATCTTTTTAAATTTAAAGACGGCTACACATAACGAATCGGTCCACCTTGAGTTGTTCCCTACATACAATGAAAGTGAAAGAGATCTTGAACTTGAACAAACTATGAGAGTCACTCGCCAAGCTATTACTCTTGGTCGATCACTTCGTAGTAGTCAAAACATTAAGACTCGACAACCACTGAGTACTCTTTTTGTCGTCACTCGGGATGCTCAAGAGCGAAACATCTTAGATGAGATGACTCCTATTATTAAAGAAGAGTTAAATGTAAAAGAGATCTCAATTGACTCTGATGAGTCGACCTTAGTCTCCTACAGTGCTAAAGCCAACTTTAAGGTCTTAGGTCCAAAACTTGGTAAGAGTATGAAAGAGGTCGCCTCTCTCATTGAGCAATTTGAGAACACAACAATAGCCTCAATGTTAGAAGGGGAGATGGTGAGTGTGAGTTACTCACAAGGGGATATTGAACTTGGTCAAGAAGATCTTATGATTCAACGTACTGAGACCGAGGGGAGAAAAGTTCTTAACGAGGGAAGTCTCACCATTGGATTTGATACCCTTATCACTGAGAGTCTCCTTTTAGAAGGTCTTGCTCGAGATATTGTTCGTGGAGTTCAAAACCTCCGTAAAGAGCGTGACTTTGATGTCTCTGATCGTATAATGTTATCAATCTCAGGCGATGAGTTAGTTAAAAAGATGTTTGACTCTTCAAAAGAGTATATTGCTAAAGAGACTTTAGCTGTTGAGATCTCCTTTAAAGAAGAGAAAAACAGTGTTGAAATATTATGTGGAGAGGGTAGTGCTCGTATTGCTATTGAAAAAGCATAAATACCTCCTCTTTATTGCCACCACACTGATACTCTTCAGTGTGGTAGGCTGTGTTCATACACCACTATTTACCGATGATCACTACTTTCAAGCACTTGGAAAACCAGGCCAATTTGTTATCACTGTTGATACTACCCATTACGAGGATCTCCCTAAAGAGTTACAAACCTCACTTGATCAATTAGGAGATCTACAAAAAAGAGTTGAACGCATCTCATTTGAATTATATGACCCACATAGGGCAATCACCGATTTTGACCAACAATATCACATTCGTGGGGCCATTGAAGGAAGATTGCCAAAAAACTTCGTCAATGCATCTTTGAAAAAATGGAGTAAAGTAAAGACCGATTCAGTCACCTATTACTACAACAATGATCTTCGCCTCGGGGCCTACTCTCCACAATCGAATCTTGTTTTGTTTAGTAGCGATGATTTTTCTTCTCACTACGAATCTACCATCACCAATCGAGAGAAATACATCAGCGATGAGTATGCTCACTTATTACAACGTTCAGTTGTTGGTCTTTATGCAGGATCACCACAAGTGATGGTAGATATTGGATTAAACATTCCAAAAAGTGTCATAATCCACTCAAACTCACTTTTGTTAATGCTTCATAAAGAGGGGGATACGTACCAATTAAGTGGGATTATCGAGATGCAAGATGAAAAGTTAGCTTCCTCTCTTTCCATTTTAGTGAAAAGTTCGTATATTTCCCAAAAGCGGAGAAACAAAGAGCCTTTGGGAGATCTCACCTCAATATTTGTTGAGGAGGGAAATAGGTTGTATATTAACAACCTTGAACTCTCAGAAGAACAATCTCAAACGATGTTCTCACTTCTTACTCCCGCTTTCTAATGTGTTATCAGGAGTTGTTGTCGTATGCCTTTTTATGAGTATGAGTGTGCATCGTGTCATAATCAGTTTGAAGTTCATCAAAGCATGAGTGATGAACCATTATCAATATGTCCCGCTTGTAACGGTAAAGTGAAACGTCTGATTAGTCCAACTAGTGTCATCTTCAAAGGAAGTGGTTTTTATATCAACGATTCAAAAGGTTCTGAATCAAAAAGTTCCTCAGCAAGTGAATCAGAGAGTTAAAGAAAAACCGTTTCTACCTCTTGTAACGCTTTATCAATCAGTGCTTCAAGATTCAATGAGAAATAACTCTCTCTCATAAACTCTACATCTGGTTTTACCAGTGGGTGTTTTGGACTAAAGATGGTACAGCAATCTTCATACGGTAAAATTGAAGTCTCATACGTACCAATCTGACGAGCAATATCAATTATCTCAACTTTATCCATCCCCACCAGTGGTCGTAGCACCGTTAAAGAGGCCATGCTATTGGTAAAATTTAAACTCTCAATAGTTTGAGACGCTACTTGGCTTAATGCTTCACCCGTAATTAACGCTTTACACCCACGCTGCATTGCGAGTTTCTCACTTAATTGAACCATTGCTGCACGCATAATCAGTGTTTGTTGCTCCTCAGGCGCATGAGCTTTCATATATAACTGACACTCAGTGAAAGGAACAACGTGTACAGTAAGACCTTGAAGATAGGGAGAAAGAATCTTTGCTAAAGAGAGTACTTTCTCTTTTGCTTCATCGGAGGTGTAAGGATAAGCGTGAAAATAGATTGCCTCTTGTTTCAAACCTCTTTTAGCCATCATATAAGAGGCTACAGGGCTATCGATGCCTCCACTGAGCATTAACATTGCTTTTCCAGCTGAACTCACTGGAAGGCCTCCAAGGCCTTTTGTTTGAGAGCTATAGAGATAGACTTTATCACGAACCTCGACATATAAGATTCGATCAGGCGTTCTTACGTTTACTTTTAGTTGAGGATGTTCCTGTAAGATAGCTGCCCCTAAGTGGGCACTGATTTCATAGCTGGTAAGAGGGAAGCCTTTATCGGCACGAACAGTTTCAACCTTGAATGTAGAAATTCCATCAATAAACTCACTTTGATGGCTTAATGTAAGAGCTACTTGTGTTATGTCATCCATATTCTTTGAACAACGAAGTGCTTGTGAGTAGCCAACAATGCCAAAAGTTGTACTTAAAGCATGTTTAATGTGAGAAAGAGGAGCGCTTTGATCTATTTCAATAAACATCCGCCCCTTTTGTCTTGAAAATACATTGTGATACGGACGGAGTTTAGATTTAATATTATCTTTTAACTGTTTTTCAAACAGATTGCGATTTTGTCCTTTGAGGGCAATTTCACCTTGTTTAATCAAATATAATTTAGTGTCCACGAGTGCGACCTCCTATAGCTAGATGTAGTTGTTGATGTGTCTCAATAAGGGTGTGAGCAAGAGCTTTGATTTCATCCACAGTTGTGCGATGGCCAAAACTTATTCGTAAGGATGAGTGTGCCTCTTTTTTTGAAAGACCACTGGCGAGTAATAACGAGTGAGAAGAAGCAGTACTGTTATGAGAACATGCAGAGCCACTTGAGACATCAAATCCCTTGTCACTGAGTACTCGAGCAAATACCTCTGATGGAATAGGGACAACACTGATGTGGATAATAGAAGCAACAACATCTCTCTCTTTATAGGGGTGTATCACTTTGATAGGCGAATAACTTTTTAGCTCTTGTTCAAAGATCTCACGTAGTTCCTTCAAAAAGATGAGATCACTTTCTAGTGAATGCACTGTGCGAGATAAAGCTGTATTCATGGCAGCAATTGAGGCGATGTTTTCAGTACCAGGACGTAAACCACCTTCTTGGTTTCCCCCTCTACTTAAAGCTTCAATAGACCCTTTTTTAAGATATAGGATACCTACACCACGAACTCCCTCAAATTTGTGTGAGCTAAAAGAGGCTGCATCGACATCTAAGTTCTCTAATTGTAGAGGCATTTTTCCAACTGCTTGAACAGCATCGCAGTGAACAAATATAGGTTTACTTTGTGAGCGCACTAATTGTACTGCCTCTTTAATAGGTTGAATTGTCCCCAATACATTTTGTACCAGCATTAAAGAGACTAATTGAGTGTTCTCATTTAAAAGAGACTCAAAGTGTTGAAGATCTATATAACCATCTTTAGCTTTTACCACATGGACGGTAAAACCATGATGTTCTAATAATCTTGTATATTGAGAAACAGAGGCGTGTTCTAAAGAGGAGATAATAATTTCCCCTTGAGTTCTTTTCCACAAAAGAGAGTTAAAGATAATACTGTTTGATTCAGTACCACCAGAGGTATAAAAAATCTGCTTTGAATCAACATCTAATAATTGAGCACTCAATTCTCTTTGTTCTTGTAAAAAAAGAGCAGCTTGTTTCCCATCGGCATGAACAGCAGATGGGTTTGCCCAATAGAGTGTGGCAACTTCGTTATATCTCTCTAAGGCCTCACGAGCTAAATAGGTCGTTGCAGCCCAATCAAAATAGGAGCGTTTCATACCCTTATATTCCTCTAAAAGGAGTGTTATGACAATCACCTCACTTGAAGTTGTCCACTTCTTATAGGTATAACAGGTTATGGAACTTTTAATGAACGTAAAATTAGGTGGTATCGATAGTAGTGTTTACCGTGTTGAATCGATTCACCAAGTAAAAGAGAACCTCGATCCTGCCTCTAAGACCCTTTGGGTGTGTGACTCTCATACGCAACAATATCTACCAAAGGGAGTCGATGTAGTTATTCTTCCACCCGGAGAAGAGACTAAAAGTTTTGATGGAATAGATCTGATAGTCGAAAGAGCTCTTGAATTACAACTTGATCGTAATAGTACCTTTGTTGCTTTAGGTGGTGGTGTCGTATGTGATATCACAGCTTTTGTCGCTTCAATCTATATGAGAGGATGTTCGTTGGTATTAGTTCCAACCACCTTATTAGCGATGGTTGATGCCTCTTTAGGGGGCAAAACTGCCATCGACTTTAAAGAGACAAAGAACTTACTTGGCTCTTTTTATCCTGCTCATGAAATTTACATCTACTCACACTCACTTCATACACTTTCAGATCAAGAGTTTTTAAGTGGGTTAGGGGAGGTTATTAAACACTCTTTATTAACTAAAGAGCGTGAGTTATATACCTACCTTTTAAACAACAAAGAGCAGATCCTCTTGCGTGATGATCGCACCCTCAGTGAATTAATCCTCTATTCATTAGAGGTGAAACGGTCATTTATTGAACAAGACCCACAAGAGAGGTTAGGTCTCCGTGCTGCTTTAAATTTAGGACACACCTTTGCCCACGCCTTGGAGGTTGAATCCTCGTTTGGTATTACCCATGGAGAAGCTGTGATGTGGGGAGTTGCTCAAGCTTTAGAGATTGGTGTCACATTACACATTACAGATTCAGAATTTGCCCAACAGTATCTTTCGTTAATCCAAGAGTATGGATACTCTTTACACCACAAGATTAACGATAGAAAGTTATTTTTTGCCGCCATGGAGCGTGATAAAAAAAGATCAAGCAAGGGAGTATTTTTTGTCTTAATGGCTCACCAAGGGCAACACGTGTATCAACAAATTTCTCGTTCTGTGTTAGAGAAGCAACTAATCATACAATGAGACTAATTGATTAAAGAGTTTTTGAACCCTGTTAGCTAAGGGAGATTTTTCTACATCGTATAAGAGTTGTGTTAAAGCATATAATGAGTTGTCTAATGCTTCAAAAGCACTATCAGTGACTCCAAAGCGGTATACTCCACTTGCTGAATACTCTAAAAAGATAAAACCCAACTCTTTTTTCCTCTTTTTAAGACGGCAAAGGGCTAACACCCACTCTAAGTTGTCATATAAGTTATCTAAATCGGTGGTGTAAAAGACCCCTTTTGGGGGAGCTTCTAAAATACCTTTATCTAAAAAGAGTTTTCCATCGAGATCTAAAATAGTTTGTAGACGATCACCGTAATGAATATAGTGTCCTTGGTATGAGAGTGTAGCAGGGATGTTTTTAGGACGAGTTCGGGCAGTTTTATTTGCACGAGCTAAATAGGCTAATTCTTCCACTGGAATAATAACAACTCGCCTTTTCCCTTTAGGACCTTGGGCAAATTGAAATGGGTGTTTGTAAATGAGTGTTATCTCCCCTTTGCCCTCTTTTTCCAAGGTAGTGCGACTCTGTTTTGGTTTCTCTTTTCGCTCTTTAGCTACTCCCTTTTTTAATGAGTTTACTAACTGGGAACGTAAGTCACTGTGAATTGAGTTTAACCACTCTCTTTTTAATGGAGAGACGGTACGGGCATACAAACGTGAGGTTTGGACAATTTCCCCCGCTAGGATATATTGAGGAAGTTCACTAAACCACGCAGATCCTGGATGTAAAAAGATTTGTCCTGCAGTAAGAGTTTGATAGATATTCCGTTGAGAACGGATACACACATTTTGTAACAACCCTGTTGCTAAGCAACACAGATACTCTTTTTGTGATCCTCCACTAGTAAGTGGAAAACCTAATTCACTTACAATTTCAGATAACTGCTCTTTGACGTGATGAATCTCTCCCATCGAAGGGATATCTAAATAGTAGCGTTTACACCAGTTCTCTTTCGCTTTTTTCCCTCTTTGTTTGAGGTATCTCTCGTATATCTCTAAGTATGAGATAAAATCTCCCATCTCATTGTTAAAAACACGATGAGCCTCTTTAGCTTGAGCTTCTTCTCCAGGAGGGAGAATAAAAGGAGATTTAGAAGAGAGAAAGGCTACTGCAGTAATAACTTCGTCTAACACGTTAGGGGCGCTCACCATAGCTTCGACTAACACTCGTGAGTGACGAGGAAGAAGGGGAAAGCGGACCATCATATCCCCAATGTCAGTGATGTGACGTTTGTCATCTATGGCGCCAATGAACTTAAGTGTCTCTTCGGCACTAGTAATAGCACGTTTTTTTGGTTTTGTGATAAAAGGGAATGACTCATACTCATAAATGCCCAATTCACTCATCCGTAGTACAACTTCAGATAGATCGACTCGTAAAATCTCTTCTAAAGCGTACCGATGTCGACTGTTGTAATCCTCTTTTGTGTAGAGTCTATAACAGACTCCTGGGGCAACTCTTCCTGCTCTTCCAGAACGTTGTTCACATGAGGAGCGGCTAATGGGTAAACTCACTAACGAAGAGGTAAAGTTCATTTGGTTGTAGTAATTTACTTTTGCTACTCCTGAGTCGATAACGACTTTAATGCCATCTATGGTAATACTTGTTTCGGCAATGTTCGTAGCAACAACGACTTTTGTTTTCCCTTGAGGAGTTGGAATAAAGACTCGATGTTGCTCCTCTTTAGAGAGACGTCCAAAAAGGGGTAACACCATCATCTTGTGATGTAGTGGTGAACTTTGGAGATAACTCATTGCCATTTTGATATCAAATTCACCTGGTAAAAAGATAAGGAGGTCTCCTTGATCTTCAGTGATACTTTTTTCTACTAACGAGGTAATCACTTCAAAAATCTCATCTCGGTCGTAGGGGCGAGTGAGAGGTTTGTAATTCACAGTGACAGGAAATGGGCGTGAATCAATCTTAATAATGGGAGCATTATTGTAAAAAGAACTAAAGACTTTAGTGTTTATCGTAGCTGATGAGATGATAAGCTTAAAATCGGGGCGTTGAGCAAGTACATGATGTAATAGGCCTAACACAAAATCGATGTTTAAACTCCGCTCGTGTGCTTCATCGACTAACATCACCGAATAACGACTTAATAAGGGATCGGCTTTTAACTCCATCAAAAGCATCCCATCAGTCATCACTTTAATTTTAGTATTGGCTTCGGTGGTATCACTAAAGCGCATTTTATAACCGACAAATCCAGGCTCTTTATCAATTTGTTTTTCGATAAATTCACTTACTGAGAGTGTTGCAATACGACGAGGTTGGGTGATACCGACCATCTTTTCATCAGTATAACCAGCTTCATGTAAAATAAGGGGGATTTGAGTCGTCTTTCCACTTCCAGTTGGAGATTCAACGACGATTACTTGATTTTCTTTTAAGGAAAAGAGGATCTCTTTCCGGTGTTGATACACAGGAAGGTGAGTCATGGTAAACATGTTTTACATCCTCTTTAAGTGTTCAACCACATCTTCCAATTTGAGATGAGGGTAGTCAGTCCGACTCTCTAAGTGTCTCAATGTAAATTGACCTTGTTCAGTGTGGTACAACCCATAGGGGATATGGTGTGCTTGAGCATATTTGAACTGAGGCCCCATCTTCTTTGTCTCTAATAATAAGAGGGTGCTAATTCCCTCTTTTCGTAAGAGATGGGCAGTTTTATGGTAGTGAATAGAAAGCTCCTCATCTTGGTTAAAAATAATCACATCACTCGCAGAGAGTTCACTTACCAAGGGATGATCTAACTCCTCTAAAGCAGTTAACAGGCGATCTAGTCCAATAGATGCCCCTACACCTGGAAGGTGTTGTTTTGTATATAAAGAGGCTAAATCGTTGTACCGACCACCTGAACAAATAGAACCAATGTCAGGTAGATCATCTAACAGTGTCTCATAGACAATTCCTGTATAGTAATCTAACCCACGAGTAATCGATGGGTCGATTGTGAATCGATCTTCAATACCGAGGTGTTCTACATAGGTAAGCAATTGTTGTAAGTGATTAATATGAGTCTCAGCACTCGGGATAAGAACTCTCATCTCCTCTAAGGTCTCAAATGGGGTGTTATCCTTATGTGAATGGATGTATTTAAGAATAGTATCAGTTGTTTTTTGATCTTGTAAGAGAGTAATAAGTTGTTCTTGTACCGCATCAGCACCAATTTTACTTATTTTATCGATAATGCGCAAAATCTCAGTAGAGTGGTTTTCAACCCCTAATGAAGCTAATAACTCATTTAAGATTCCTCGGTGTGATAGTAAAATGGTGAACTTTTCTACATCGAGCGCCACTAGTGCACTGTGAATCATAGTCACAATTTCGACATCGGCTTGAAGTGAGTCAATTCCAACGATATCAAAATCACATTGGAAGAACTCTCGATATCTCCCTTTTTGAGGATTCTCTCCTCGCCACACTTTAGCAACATGAAACCGTTTAAAGGGGAGTTGAAGATGATGAGTGTGAGTTGCCATAAAACGGGCAAAGGGGACAGTTAAATCGAATCTTAAAGCTACATCACGCCCACCGTTATCGAGGAAGTGGAAGATCTGTTTATCGGTTTCACCACCACCTTTACCAAGGAGTACTTCGGTGTACTCTAAAGCAGGTGTATCGATAGGGACAAAGCCGTATGTGGAAAATGTCTTTTCTAATGTGGCTATAACCTCTTTTTTAATAATTTCTTGTCGAGGAAGGGAGTCTCTAAAGCCCTTTAGCACTTTTGGTTGTATCATGAAAATAAAGCTCCTGTTGCTTTTTTAGGTGAGATGGTATACACACATGAGTGTAAACAAATCAGTTGGAAACTGCAAGAAGTCCGTATAAAGGAACATCATGCGAATACGCTACAAAAGAGATGCTGGTGGAAATCATGTTCCAGTTGCACACATCTTTACGTCAAATGAACATAATATTGAACCAAAGAGAATTGACCTCGATGCACTATGGGTTGTGAAAAAATTAAAGCAATCACGACATGAAGCGTATATTGTGGGTGGAGCAGTGCGTGATTTACTGTTGGGAAGAACTCCTAAAGATTTTGATATCTCCACAAGTGCAACTCCTCGCCAAGTGCATAAAATATTTTGGAATGCTCGTATTATTGGTCGTCGTTTTCGATTAGTCCATCTCACATTTAGCGATAAAATTATCGAAGTATCTACCTTTCGTAGTGGTGATGATGAGGAAGGTGGAAGTATCTATGGTACAGTCGACCAAGATGCGAAAAGAAGAGACTTCACAATTAACAGTTTATATTACGATCCCACCGATGGGTCGTTGTTAGATTTTAACAACGGTCTTGAAGATATTAAAAGAAGACGTATTGTTTCGGTGATTCCGCTACCAGATTCATTTATTGAAGATCCGGTTCGTATGATTCGAGCTATTAAATATAGTGTTAGTACTACATTTGCTATCGCTTATAAAACAAGACGGTCAATCAAAAAGAATTATCAACACTTAGCACGAGTCTCCACTTCTCGCTTAACAGAAGAGGTCTCTAAAATCTTAGCTTCAGGCTATGCCAGTGCAATCATACAAGAACTTCAAGCATATAAGTTATTAGTGTACGTTCTTCCATGTATCAGTGTCTCTAAGGATATACATAAAGTGTACTCTTCTTTAGATCAACTCGATACATTAATCAATGAGGCAAAACAAAGCGGGGAGGAGAGTGTTGAGCAATTAAAAGCTGAGATGATAAAAGCTCTTGTTGCACCGTTTATAGAAAAGCCAGATTCCTTTGAACAGATAGAAGAGCTGTTTAAAGAGACGTATCTCACAGTAAAGAATTTGATCAATCCATTAACTCCACCAAATTATGATGTGGAGATGGCAACGACTCTCTTATTAAAGAGTTGGAATTTGGAGATTCCTCCTCACTGCATTAAATCGCGTAAACCGATTAGATTGCCAAATGCGATAGGTTTTAAAACTAAAAGCCAGAAAAGAGAGACACAACGGACGAAAAAAGGGCAACAAGCAGGACGCTCTTCTCATAAAAGAAGAAAAAGAACGAAAGGGAAGGCTAACCCCACTCCTCAATCTCAAGATTCACCTTAGAGACAAAAATACCACCATATTTTTCTAGTGCATCTGCAATATACTCTTGTAAGCCGGCTAAAGAGGTTGATATTTGGTGTCTCATAGGAACACGAAGTTTCACTGTAAGGTTGTACCCTTCGGGAACCACGTTCGCTAAGACCTTCTTTACTTTAATCACATTATCAAACTCATCGAGACAATGAATAACCATTTGAGTCAAAGCCGACTCACTCATCGTTATTTTCCCATATTGACTAAACTCAGGACGAACAATGGTCTTTTCATATCCTTTTTGTCTTCTATTCCAAGGCCAAGAAAATTTGCGTTTAAAAAAGACTCTCATTGAGTCGTAGACAATCTGTGGATAGTTACGGGTAATTTCAATACTTGGAACAGGGATGACGTGTTTCCCCTCTGAGAACCGTATTCTCATAGCAGTTTCTATCTCTTCACGAGTAGCAATCTCTTCAATGTGAAATATTCTTTCAATGTTAGGCAAATAAAGGCGTGCAGCAATTTTATGAACCATCTTTTCGCTTGTACCAATAATCAATAACCTGCGGTATTTAGCTTTTTGTAGAGCCTCTAGGGCTTGAGCTTGATGTTCATCATCATCAAATAGTGCAGTACGTACAGCAGTTAAGAAGTTTTGTTCCCGTTTGGCAGAGCGTCCAGCTAAGATACGATCCCCTTGGATGAGTAACCCATCATCGATGATAACATCGATATTATGCTTTTGAGCGATGAGTTTTGAGCGGAAACTCTTACCTGTCCCACTTTTTCCAACTAAAGCGAAAATCTTTGTTCCACGAATCTTCCAAAAAACCTGACGTATGATACGGTTCATGTTTACTGTTATACCCTTTTTCTTGTAAGATATGAAGACGTAGTTCGATTTCAATGTTACAATCAATCAAAGAGGGTAAACCGCCCTCTCTTTATATAAAGGAGTTTCACACCATGGTGAGAATATCAACGTTCAAAAAGGGCGGAGTGCACCCTAAAGATAAGAAGGAGTTATCTCATAGTCAAGCTATTGAGATCCTACCGACTCCTTCTGAGTTAGTCATTCCGCTATCGCAACACCTTGGCGCTCCAGCCAAGCCGCTTAAAGAGAAAGGGGAGAGTGTTACAGCAGGAGAGAAAATTGGAGAAGCCTCTAGTTTTATCTCAGCTGACATCCACTCGCCTGTGAATGGGACAATTCTTGAAATTCGCAAAGTGATGTTAGCTAACAGTATTAAAACTGACGCCTTTGTGATTGAAGTTGATCCCGATTCCCCTTTCGCTACTTATGATGAACAGCCGTACGACTCGCTCTCTTCTAAAGAGATGTTAGATCTTGTTAAAGAGATGGGTATTGTCGGTACTGGTGGAGCAACATTCCCCACCCATGTGAAACTCGCTGTTCCTAAAGGAGCTTCAGTCGAGTCATTGGTAATCAATGGTGTTGAGTGTGAACCCTATTTAACTGCAGATCACCGTCTTATGTTAGAAGAGACAACAAACGTCTTAAAAGGGATTATGTTCGTTGCTAAAATCACCGAAGCTAAAAACATTATCATCGGAGTTGAGAATAACAAAGCCGATGCAATTGAGGCTCTCAATCAAAAGATTAGAGAACTTACTTTACCTATAACTGTTGTTCCTCTGAAAGTGAAATATCCACAAGGTGATGAGAAACAACTTCTTAAAGCAACTATTAACCGTGAAGTCCCTTCAGGTAAATTACCTCTTGATGTTGGAGCTGTGGTGGTGAACGTAGGGACCGCATTTGCTATTTATGAAGCTATTGCTTTACGTAAACCCCTCATTGATCGAATTGTCACCATCAGTGGAGAAGCTGTGAGTGAACCAAAGAACGTTCGAGTTCCCATTGGGAGTAAAGTGAGCGACTTAGTTGAGTATGCTGGAGGCTTTAAAGTTCAACCAGATCGAATCGTCAGTGGTGGTCCTATGATGGGATTTGCATTTTATGATCAAAGTACGCCAGTGACTAAAGGATTTTCGGGAGTATTAGCCTTAGTAGATGAAAAATCAAATAAAGCGACAAAAACACCTTGTATTTCATGTGGTAAGTGTGTTGCAGTGTGCCCTATGGGATTACAACCAACACGTTTGTATCGCTTAATTGAGAATAGAAAATATGAAGAGGCCATGAAGTTGAATTTGATGGACTGCAAAGAGTGTGGAAGTTGTTCATACGTTTGTCCTGCCCATCTTCCATTAGTTCATGGTATGAAACTTGGAAAACGGTTAGGGAGGAAGTAGATGGAAGATCCAATGGTTATAGTTTCTTCATCGCCCCATCTGCATGATCGAGCGAGTACAGCTTCAATGATGTGGGATGTGTCGATTGCATTAGCTCCTGCAGCTTTATGGGGAGTGTATGTATTTGGTGTTCGAGCTTTGGTGATTCTTCTTATTTCAATAGCATCATCAGTCGGTGTTGAATTTTTACTCAATCGATTAAGTAAAGAGTCGACACTTGCCGACGGTTCAGCATTTTTAACGGGTTTACTTATTGGAATGAACCTCCCAGCAGACTCATCTATTGCAGTACCTATCATTGCAAGTGCATTTGCGATGTTTGTTGTGAAGTGGACATTTGGTGGATTAGGGGCAAACTGGATTAACCCAGCTTTAGCAGCTCGGGTATTTGTCTTTTTCTCATTTACAAATTTGATGAATACCTACCGTCTCCCTAAAACACTCATTGGGGTCGATAGTGTTACTTCAGCAACCATGTTAACTGAGATGAACATGGCCATGAGTGATGGTGCTGTCACTGGTTTGACTTCCACAGGAATATTAGAGGCAGTTCAATACCCATTTACCCAATTTGCGTCATCGCTTAGTTCATGGTTTCAATCGGTCTTACGTATCAACGTCTCTCCATATACCATTGATGCTTTTTTTGGGAATATGAGTGGATGTATTGGAGAAGTATCTGCTTTCTTATTACTAGTTGGAGTCATCTATCTCTTTGCTCGTAAGATTATTACTTGGCACATCCCAATCTCCTTTTTAGCCACCTTTAGTCTCTTAGCTTGGGTCTTTGGTGGAGTTCGTAATGGACTTGGACTATTTGAAGGGGATTTTGTGTTACAACTGTTCAGTGGTGGTATGATGTTAGGGGCCTTTTTTATGGCAACCGATATGGTCACCAGCCCCACAACCTATAAAGGGATGATTATTTTCGGTATTGGTGGAGGATTTTTAGTCTTCTTACTCCGCTATTTTGGTTCTCTTCCCGAGTCAGTCTCTTTAGCAATCATCGTGATGAACATTTTTGTTCCTACCATTGATCGCTATATCCTTCCTAAACGGTTTGGAGAAGTGACAAAAACTAGAAAAGAGAGTAAGGGGGTAGAAGCATGAAGTTTGTAGCACGTGTTGGTATTACCTTAACCCTTATTGCAGGAATTGCTGCATTATCACTTGCTTTGGTGAATGCCCTTACAGCTCCTAAGATTGCTGAATATGAAGCAATGGTTATTCAACAAGCTTTAGCAGAGGTCAGTGGCGGATACACTTTAGGTGAAAGCACAACTGAGAATTTAGGCACTGGTGTGAGTGCTCAACATCAATTGCTTGATAGCGATGGAAATCTTGCCGGTTATATTCTTCAACTCGACGGAATTGGTTATGGTGGAGAGATGACTGTTATGGCAAGTTACCACATTGATGGAGAAATTGTTGATGCTCGATTGTTAGCTAACAGTGAGACCCCAGGTCTTGGAAAGAAAGCTGAAGAGCCAAGTTATATGAATAAGTTTGTTGGGACCGGAGGAGATCGTGAGGTCCCTGTAAAAATAAATCAATTGGCAAAAGCCGATGCCGATAGTATTAGCGGTTCAACTGTGACATTTAATGGAATTGCAAAAACCCTTGCGTTTGGATCTCATTATGTCACTTCTTTGGGAGGCAAGTAATGGAAAAAAATCGTCTTAGCGTCCTCACAAAAGGGATCTTTAAAGAAAACCCAGTATTTATCATTATGCTGGGATTGTGTCCGACATTGGGAGTTACAACTCAAGTTGTGAACGGAATAGGGATGGGCTTAGCAGTTATTTTTGTACTGCTGTTTTCAAACGTCTTTATTTCACTGTTGAAAGATTTTATTCCTTCTAGTGTTCGTATACCTGCTTATATCGTCATTATTGCCGCTTTTGTCACCATAGTTGAGATGTTGATGCACGCTTTTGCACCTGCGGTGTACCAAGCTTTAGGTATTTTCTTACCGTTGATAGTTGTTAACTGTATCATCTTAGGTCGAGCTGAAGCATTTGCAAGTAAAAATAGTGTCCTCGATTCTGCTTTGGATGGAATTGGTATGGGAGTAGGTTTTACCTTATCACTTACCTTAATTGCCCTAATTAGAGAGATGTTTGGTTCAGGTACCATTACCTTAATGCCAATGGGATCTTTCAGTGGTGTTATTAAGATTCCAGTGCTTTACACCTATCCAGTTCGAGTTATGACTTTAGCAGCTGGAGCTCTGCTTTTAATGGGATATTTAAAAGCATTTTTTGAGTGGTACTCACAAAGGAAAAAGGCTTAAGAGATGACATATATTGCAATATTTATCACATTTATTTTTGTTAATAACTTTATTTTATCCCAATTCTTAGGACTGTGTCCTTTTATTGGGGTTTCGAGAAACAGTGAATCGGCAATCGGGATGGGAATGGCAGTAACCTTTGTTATGGGAATTGCTTCCATTATGACGTGGATTATCTACCACGCCATCTTACTCCCTCTCCAATTACAATACTTACAAACACTCTCATTTATCTTGTTGATTGCTGCGTTAGTTCAATTTGTTGAGATGATTATTCAAAAGAACTCCCCAGGATTGTATAAAGCATTGGGAATCTTCCTTCCACTTATTACAACGAACTGTGCTGTGTTGGGAATTGCCATTATGAATATTGGTGAAAACTACTCACTGATGGAGAGTTTTGCTGCTGGAGTTGCTGCTGGTATTGGTTTTACCTTAGCATTGATTTTAATGAGCAATATTCGTGAACGCTTAGATTTACACCCAGTGAGAAAAGTATTCCAAGGTGTTCCAATTGCTTTTATTAGTGGTGGATTGATGGCCTTAGCATTTATGGCTTTCGATAAATCCCTCATTACAAACTTGCTGGGGTAGTAGTTGTATGAATATATTATTTGCTTTTCTAATCATATCGGTCTTATCTCTGTTGTTGGGATTGGGCCTTGCTGTGGCAAGTCAAAAACTTGCCGTCGAAAAAGATGTCCGTGCTGAATTAATTTTAGAAGCTCTTCCAGGTGCTAACTGTGGAGCGTGTGGATATCCCGGTTGTAGTGGATATGCCGATGCTTTAAGTGCTAAAGAGGCTGAAAATGGTCTGTGTACACCTGGAGGAGCAGAAACAGCGGTAAAGGTTGCTGAAATCTTAGGAGAAGAGGCAACTGAGATGGGGGAGAAGATGGTTGCTTTTGTCCACTGTCGTGGAAACAATGAGTTAACCAAACGAAACTTCGTCTATGATGGAGTTGAGGAGTGTAGTGCAGCGTTCATGCTTCTGGATGGAGAGTCTGCATGTACGTATGGATGTCTTCATCAAGGATCGTGTATTCAGGTGTGTCCAACCGATGCCATTTACCGCGATGAGATTGGTAATGTCACCGTCAATCCAGATTTATGTATTGGATGTGAAAAATGCACCTTAGTGTGTCCTACCCATGTCATTAAGATGATTCCAGCTCGAGGGTCACACGTGGTTGCTTGTAACAGTCATGATCGTGGACCTGTGGTACGTAAAATTTGTGAAGTTGGATGTATTGCATGTAATATTTGTGAACGCAAATTCCCCGATTCGGGTTGTGTAGTTGCTAACTTCCTCAGTGAAATAGATTATAGCAGACCAATGACACAAATAGCTGAAGCTGCTGCTGCTTGTCCTACTAAGTGCATTGTTGAGGCTATGTAGTATAGGATAGTGTATGGCTCTCTATTTTGGCGTCTATAGCCAACTCTCACCTGCGACACCCTCTTCTTTAATGGAGAGGGCTCTTTCGCTTGCCTATAGGCCGCTGTTGACCTATCTCTATAATACTCCTGATTTAAAGATGCATCTCTATTTCTCACCAACGACACTTGAGTGGTTTGAACACTCTTATCCAGAGATAGGAATGTTGTTATCTGATTTAATAAAAAGGCAACAAGTAGAGCTGTTAGGGGGGTCATATCACCAAGCCATACTACAATTGTTGCAAATCAAAGATAGGTCAAATGAATTAGAGCGAACAACAACATTTATTCGTCGCCGATTTGGACAGCGTCCTCGCTCAATTTGGTTATATAACCAGATATGGAACTCTTCATACATCTCCCCACTTCATATGGCAAATGTAGAGAGGGTAGTAATCTCTACGTATGATCAATTACAGCAACAACAGGGGCAACAAGATCCATTTATTATGCATGATATGGGGAAAATGGTCGAAATTGTTCCAACCTTTTACCCTGTTGAACATTTGATTAAAGAGTATGCAACCAAAGAGAAGACTTTTGACCAAGTCACTAAAGAACTTGAAACTCTTACCTTTGGTTCGAGTCAATCGGCCTTTGTCATGGTGAATATAGATCATCTTCTTCAAGGGTGTTGTGAGGATAATGAAGAGATGAACCAAGATGTAATTTCATCGTTGATTCACTCACTATTTGATAAAAACCAGCATCACTCCTCGTTATTACAAGAGAGTGAAATGGATGCTACTCAACAAAAAGGATTTTTACGCTCTTCATGGTATGGTCTTGATTCTTCAATTGAAGAGATCAAGTCGTTTAATGAACTCTTATTACAAAGTGAAGAGTTACACCACCTTCATGGCCGCTCTTTATATCTTCATGAGTTAACTCGTATTTATAAGAAGAATAAAGATGTACGTAAACGGGTTCATTCTCTATTAGCTAAAGCAACGAGCGGAGCACCGTTTACCTATGATGCTAGTGGTGGTATGTACCGTTCTTGCTACCGTAAACATATTTACGCTTCTCTTATCGAAGCACAACGAGTCTTAAGCTCAAGTGAAAGTATCAGTTTCCCTCTTTCGTACGATCTTGATTTAGATGGACGTAAAGAGATTCTTTGGCAAGGAAAAAATATTGGATCAGTGTTAAGTGCCACCGGTGGTGCACTTGAAGAGTTAAGTTATCTACCGACAAGTTGGAACTACGGTGATACCTTCAGTGGTTTATCTCACAACGGAGATGTTAAAAAAGG
The DNA here is from genome assembly GCA_041655255.1 of Sphaerochaetaceae bacterium. Lineage (GTDB taxonomy): Bacteria > Spirochaetota > Spirochaetia > Sphaerochaetales > Sphaerochaetaceae > JBBAFS01. The sequence goes on along the minus strand of JBBAFS010000001.1, from coordinate 34,087 downwards.
GACATTTCAACGCTCTTTTAATGATGTATTACTTCCTTCTCAACATACACTTGATCCTTATAATAAATATGACACAAAACAGGTGTATAACTGTGGTGAACACATTTATAACGTGCAATGTGATGCTGTCAACAGACATGAAGTAGTTGTCTCATTAGATGTAGAAAAACTCCCCTTCTCATTAGGAAGTTTCCACATTGAGAAAAAATACTCATTTAAGGCAAATACCATTGTGGTAGAATTTTCTCTTACCAATACTGGTAAACACAAAAAGAAGGGGTATTTTGGTTCTGAATTAAATCTTTCGTTTAAAGAGACCGAAAAATCGACCTATTCACTCTACACTGTAGAAAAAAGTCGAAATAAAATGCTTAATAATGAGCAATCATTGTATACACAATTAAAGAACATGAGAGTAATCGATGTAGCTAATAAGACACTACTAAGTGTCGCCTCCGATGCCCGTTTCACACTCTATAAAAATGATCACATCACTGAATTAGAGACCATTGGTGGAGTAGAGCAATTGTATCAACACACTTTATTACTTCCAATATGGGAGTTTGATCTTGCCGGTGGTGCTACGAAGAAGTGGACAGTCGGTTTACGCATTGAGCGCTCATCAAAGGTTGCTTACGCTAAAAAGGAGTTATCATGAATTTAACATACCAATCATTATTTGAAACTCTCAAAGAGGAAGCTTTCGAAGTGTGGAGGCATCTTTGACCACGAACAACTCGCCTCTGAAATTGAACGTTTAGAGAAAGAGACATTAGATCCCGACTTTTGGAAAGATAAAAAACAATCTGATGCTCTTTTTAATAAACTGAACGCCTTAAAAGATTCTTTGTATCCATGGAAAGAACTCATTGCTTCTCTTACTGAGTTAGATGAACTTATTGTAATGTACGAAGATGAAGAAGATGAAGAAGTTGCCTCTCACCTCGATAAGAGCATTCTTAAGTTAGATCAAGAGTATCAGAGCTTACGTCTTAAAAAGCTTCTTTCAGGTCGATTTGACCGAAGCGATTGCTTTTTATCTGTCCACTCAGGAGCTGGGGGGACTGAAGCATGTGATTGGGCTTCTATGTTAATGAGGATGTATCTCAGGTGGTGTGAACAAGAGGGATTCAAAGTCGATATTGTCGATCTTTTAGAAGCTGAAGGGGGAGTGAAGTCGGTCACCTTACAGGTGAAAGGTGAATTTGCATACGGCTACCTTCATGGTGAAGCAGGTGTCCATCGCCTGGTTCGTATTAGCCCATTTGATTCAAATAAACGACGACATACCTCCTTTACAAGTGTCTATGTTTCACCTGTGATTGACGATGAGATTGAAGTAGACATTGATACAAGTGATTTACGTATCGACACCTACCGTGCAGGTGGAGCAGGGGGGCAACACGTCAATAAAACGGATAGTGCTGTTCGAATCACACACTTACCAACAGGTATTGTGGTTGCATGTCAAAATGAGCGATCACAACATATGAATAAAGCGACTGCGATGAAAGTATTAAAAAGTCGTCTCTACGAATATTATAAAGAGAAATCTGATGAAGAGTTTAATGCTCATGCATTAGAGAAAAAAGAGATTAGCTGGGGAAACCAAATCCGCTCATACGTGTTTCAGCCTTATACCATGGTAAAAGACCACAGAACTCAGTATCAAACGGGAAATATTCAAGCTGTGATGGATGGAGATATCTCTCCATTTATCGAATCATATCTCACTTTACAGGTAGGAGAGAACTCTTAGTGCACATTCTTAAGAGAGTCGTAGTCATATCAGTTGTTACCCTTATCTCTTTTGTGTTTGCCTCAGAGATTAACATTGGCTATGTAGAACTCTCTTCTGTTTCATCATTTCAACCAATGAAACAGATTATAGCTCCATTAATAGAGCATAATATCTCAATTATAACGCCTGTGAGTGAACTCATTGAAGAACACCACACTAGACAAACTCTACAAGAGAATCTTACGTTTCTTAAAGAACAACACACTCGTTTCCAAAAAGGTGATTATGCTGTTAAAGAGCAAGGCCAATCTCAGGTTCTACATGAGAGTGATGAGTATCATTTTTCTACCTTCACTTCTGTTATACCCCATAAAAATCTACAAACAAGAGCCGCGTTAATGTTGCCAGAGATTGCCAATTACATCTTAGAGAAAGAGAAACTCGATGCAATGGTGATTTCACTCGTTGAACAGGTAGATCAGCTTCTTCGTTATCGCCTGATATTGTATTCAAAGACTCTTGGCTATATACCTATATATGACAACATAAAGAGTCATGTTGAGCGTCACACCTTAGTTCAAGAGGCGTTAGAACAACTATTAGTATTAGGAGAGATCACTCACCTGAGAGTCATTCACACACAAAGTGATATCCCCTCATACGACATCCAACATGATAATCAAGATATATTGGTCATACAAAACTTAGCTATTGTTCCTTCTCAAGATCTTACATTAACACTCTCATCATTTGGGTATGATTCACAGGATATTTTACTGAAAAAGGGAGAACATTCTGTAGTTATTGATCTTGCAACTCAAAAACCTCAAAGTGTGTTAATTACTTCGTATGCACAAGATGTCGCTGTTCAACTTTTTGATGAAAAATCTCCATGTACACTCCCATATCTTATACAAGGGAGAACACTACCATTAGCTTTTGACCTTGTTGATACTCATACACAAGTAGAAGTAGATCGTAACACCCATGAAGTCCATCTTACATTTGATGTTCCTTGGATTAATCCTCAATTGGTATTACAAAGTCAAACCTCTTTTTATAACTCATTTGGTCGAACACTTTTGTTAGGAGCTTTAGGTATTACCGCTCAAAGCTTATTACACTCACTTGATCTTAGTGAAGAACAAGCAGTTATAATGAGTTCTGTGGGCTACCTTTTAGGGGGTATAACAGCCTTAAGCACCTTTGAAACAGTAGGGCGATTATTTGCATATTACCATAAAACAAAGTATAGTTCTCTCAATCACTACAGCGTGAGGTAGTTCATGAAAAAAAGAAGTTTCGGCTCAAAAATAAAAGCCTTATTTGGAATAAAAACTCTCAATGAAGAATTCTTTGAAGAACTCGAAGACACCCTCATCGAGGGTGATTTAGGCGCTCGCATAGCTATGGAGATCTCTGATGCTTTACGAGCATTAGCGAGTACAGAGAAACTCGTTTCCAAAGAAGATTTACAAAACAAGATGAAAGAGATCCTCAGTGAAAAAATTCATTCTTATGAGCCCGAGTTAACAAGCGATGCTACGAACATCTTTTTAGTTTTAGGGGTGAATGGAGTAGGTAAAACAACCACTATAGCTAAAATGGCTGCCTATTACAAAAAAAGAGGTGAGCGTGTTCTTCTTGCTGCAGGTGATACCTATCGTGCAGCTGCAATTGATCAATTACAACTTCATGCCGAGCGAACTGACACACGAATTGTGAAACAAAAAGATGGAAGTGATCCAGGCGCTGTTATCTTTGATGCCATTGAAAGTGCCCAAGCAAGAAAAGATACCCTTATTTTAGCTGACACCGCTGGTAGGATGCACAATAAAGAGAACCTCCTGCGAGAGTTACAAAAGATTGATAAAATCATTACCAGTAAGATTAAAGATCCCTCTTGTTACAAGAAGTTTTTAGTCATTGATGCAACAACTGGTCAAAACGGGCTTATGCAAGCTCAGTTATTTCAACAGGCCATCGATATCGATGCCCTTATTTTAGCGAAATATGATTCAGCCTCCAAAGGGGGAACACTTATTCAAATAGGATCACAACTCAATATTCCAGTTGCTTTTGTCGGAGTAGGAGAGACGTATGATGATATTCACCTCTTTGATAAAGATCACTTTATACACACTCTTATTGGAATAGATGAATGAAAAAAAGTGTTCTCTTAGGTGTGATTTTTCTGTTACTTTCACACCTCAACGCACAGTGGTTCATTTCAAACAGTATTGGAATGCCCCTTGAAGAGACAACTAAAGAAGAAGCACTGAAACAAACATGGGCATTACACCTCAGTGAAGATGAACACTCTTTGTATAAAGAGAACACGTTGTATGAACATACCACAATCACAAAACATCATAGTGAAATTACTCACACTACAACGTTGAGTGATCAATCAGTTCAGAAAAAAATCTACACTGATGGCCTACTTACTACCGTTATTGAACGTGATAACAATCATGAGCGTACTGTGTTATACACCTACGATGATCAGAGGTTATATGAAGTGGCAACAAGTGTTGATAATCAACTCATTCAATTAGTTACCTATTATCGTACACAACAAGGCTCACTCATTGGAGTGCGACTTATCACAGATGCTGATACAGTAACAGAATCCCTTTTTACCCAAACGCTTCAAGTACCACTATATGCCTATACAGACAATGAGTTATATCTCTCTCTTAGTTTTATCAGTTCAAATATGGTTGTAGAGCAACGCTATGTTAAAGGCGAAAATATTGTAGATACTACACTCTCTTACGAAGATGATATGTTAGTAGTGAAAGAACAATTTTCAGAGAGTGATGTACGTGAAAAGTATTACAATCAAATAGGTCGCCTAATCAAAGAGATGGTGTATCATAATGAAGAGCTTATATCTCAAAAAGAGTTTGTCTATGACTCTTTTGGAGAATTAAGAGAGGAGTCTGAACAACAAATAAAAGGAGAACTTTCTCAAACAAAGCGGTATTACAAAGATGGGAAAGTTGAATCGTTGTATGAGTATACTCATCATCAACCTATTCGATCACAGAAGTTTTTAGAAGACGGTAGAAGCATAGTCACCCATTATGAAGATGGGCGAGATTATGTCGATATCACATATGCTCAAGATCAACGCACGGTGTTACAGATCACATACAGAGAGGAGAATAGGTAATGTTTTTACTGAAAGTAGGTTGGCGCTACGCTTTCTCACGATCAAATCGACATAACAGCGTCTCTATTGTGATTGTCATCGGTATTGCCATTGGATTATTAGCACTTCTTACTCTATTAAGTGTTATGAATGCATTACAGTATGAACAACTAGATCATATCCGCTCAATCGACTCTTTTCACATTCAACTTAAAACAAATTTACAAACACACCAGGTTAAAGAACACCTTAAAGAGATACAAGCTATTGAACACATGTATCAGTTTGTCGACACACAAAGCATTGTTTCTCAAAAAGGGAGTTCTCAAAGTGTAACTGCACGTCTTAGGATAATAGAGCCCTCCTTTTTAACAGATTCTAACCCATTTAAAAGCAACTCTTCACTATGGACAGAAACCTCTACAACAGCCACAGTTGCTATGGGATTGCCTTTATCATACGCTATTGGCGTTCGTCCCAATGAACAGATAGGTGTTACGTTTATCGCTCCAGGTAAAACAGTGACCCTCTCTCCTCAATATAAAGAAATTAGTGTCGATTCTTTGTTTCGATCACACTTAGATGAGTTTGATCAAAAAACGATTATTATCGCTGATCCAGAATTCTTACACCTTTATGACCAAGGACGACACACCTACGGTATCTACCTCACAAAACGAGATCTTCGCAAGGTAGGCTCTGTGGTAAAACAGATTCAAAACATTCTTCCAGAGAGTGAAGTTCTCAGTTGGCAACAACTTAATAGTGCATTGTACTCGGCACTGTTGTTAGAGAAGATGTTGATGTATCTCTTTTTATGGTTGATGTTCTTCATTATTGCCATCAATTTAAAAAGTGCATCTATGAGGCTCGTGTATGTCAAACAGCGTGAGTTAGCAATTTTACGAAGCTTAGGGGTTCGCAAAGAGTTTTCCTCTCATCTATTTGTAGTTCAAGGAGCTTTCATTACGCTGTTAGGTGAAGCTATTGGCTTAATGTTATCGTTTGTTGTGATTCGTAACTTCAACACAATCTTACACTTTGCTGATCGCATCTACTTTATGATATATCAACGCCATAGTGCTGTTTTGTTATTTCCTTTTCAAACATACTTAGGTGTAGGTGAAGTCATAGGAATTAGTGTTGGAGTATGTGCGTTATCACTTTTTTTTAGCTACCTTGGAGCCCGATCTTTGTTGAAGAAAGAACCTATGGAGATAGTACGTAATGAGTAATCTATTATTACAGTTATCACATATATCAAAGCGGTTTGCCTCCGCCAACCAAACTATTGATGTATTAGAAGATCTTAATTTGTCTATATATGAGGGGACCAGCGTTGCTATCACAGGTAAAAGTGGTTCAGGCAAATCGACACTTCTTCATATCGCAGGAGCGCTAGATGCCCCTAGTGGGGGTGAGGTGTATTTCAAAGGAATTCTTTTAGATTATTATGACGATCAACTGCTATCTGAATATCGTAATCGACACATTGGTTTTATCTTTCAATCTCATTTTTTGTTAGATGATTTTAGTGCACTAGAAAACGTCTTCATTCCCTCTTTAATTGCAAAAGAGAAGAGGTCAATTATGGTGAAACGGGCAAAAGAGCTCTTAGATAAGGTGGGATTATCATCACGACTTCATCACAAACCATTTCAACTCTCAGGGGGTGAGAAACAACGTGTTGCCATTTGTCGAGCATTGATGAACAACCCCTCGTTAATTATCGCCGATGAGCCCACTGGCTCGTTAGATGAGCAAACAGCGCAAGAGATTGAACAGCTGCTCATTCAATTAGTGAGAGAGGAACACAAGACCTTATTGTTAGTAACTCATGAGAAACAATTAGCTACTTTGTGTGATACGAGTTATCTCTTAAGTAATGGGAGAGTGACACCAATAGATGAGTAAGCCATTTAAACGATTTTTAGTACGTAAACTTCTCACAATTCACACCCACCACCACTACACGAAAACTCGGGTTCTTCGATCTGTACTGTTAATCGCTTTAGTGATGATTCCTCTTATTGTCTCTCTTTTCTTCGTCCAAGGGATGATTGATGGAATCAGTGATAAGTACATCACATTACAAGATGGACATATCCAAATATATTCTTCTCAACTCCCGGATACCTCTCTGATTCCCACTGTTTTGAGCAGTGATTATGTACTTAGCTCTCAAGGAGTCATCTACTCTTCTGATCAGACAGCAGAAATAACCATCAAGGGGATTCAAAGTTCGTATATAGGTGAATTAAGAGCAAAAGAACTTCATGTACAGACTCCCATATTTGATAATCAGAGCTCTTCGGTAGCTGAAATCATGTTAAGCGAAGTTATTGCCTCAACTTTGGGCGTCTCTATAGGTGATCGTGTGGCTCTTATGCTTCTCCCTGAAGGGGGACAATTAAGTGTTCGCCCCTTATTAGCACGCGTAACCGATATCTATAACACAGGGTATTATGAATTAGATAGCCACCTTGTGTTTATACTGCAAAGTTCGTTACAAAGGATGCTTCCATCACATCAACAAGGGCATTGGGAATTATTGCTTACTTCTAAAAAAGAGCCGATTATTCAACAAGTGATACAACATCTCGAACAAGAGGCAGGAACTTCTTTATCTTGGGCATCATGGGATCAGTTTAACCGTTCGGTGTATGAGAATTTCATCACCAGTAAACAGGTTATTATGGTGGTGTTTTTCTCTATTTTAATTGTTGCTGCTACCTACATAGCCTCAATTTCTAACGCTCTAGTGCAAGATACTCGCTCTTCCATTGCGATGTATACCTTATTAGGAGCAGATTCAAAAACTCTCTACTCTTCGTATATGAGTGCAATGATGATTATCACATCCTTAGGCTTAAGTACGGGAATTGGTATAGGTATTGCATTAAGTTATAACATTGGAAAACTGTTACATCTTTTAGCCCAAAAACAGATTCCTGCCTTTCAATACTACTTACTCGACTTTAGTGTGAGTTTCCCACTTAGAGATATCATCCTCATTACATTAGGGATGATTGGCATAACTGCATGTGCGTTATGGCTCTCACTGAGGAAAATAAGGACTATTACCCCCTTAGAACTGTTGCAACAAGAGTGATTCATCGGTACTCTAAAACCATGAATTTTGAAGTATTTGTTCTCGGTACCAGTGGCATGATGCCTCTTCCTGGAAGATTTCTCACCTCAGCTCTTGTTCGACGAGAAGGGGAGTTAATTTTATTCGATTGTGGTGAAGGGACTCAAATTTCACTCAAGATGTTAAATCTCAAATGGAAGCATATCTCTACTATATGCATTAGTCATATGCATGCAGATCATGTTACTGGACTGCCAGGGTTATTAATGCTCAATAGCCAAGTCGATCGAACAGAACCGCTAGTGATTTATGGACCCGAGCCTTTAAAAGAATATATCTATCAAACTCGTAAGTTATTAGATATGTATATCAATTATGAAATAATTGTAAAAACTGTGAAAGAGGGGACGGTTGTTACCCACGATGATTATACTATTGAAGCTTTCGCTTTAGACCATACTAAACCGTGTTATGGGTATACCTTAAAAGAGAGGGAGAGACCTGGTATTTTCCACCCCGACAAAGCTCTCTCTTTACACGTTCCTAAAGGGCCAATGTGGTCTATGTTGCAACATGGAAATAGTATTACTTTGGATGATGGTACTCTCATTACTCCTGATCAAGTTGTCGGAAAAAAACGGCTAGGGCGCTCCTTTTCATACGTGACTGACACTCTTTATAAAGAGTCGATTATCCCACACATTGAGAGAAGCGACTTGATGTTGTGTGAAGGGATGTTTGATCACTCCTTATTAGAGAGTGCCATTGAGAAAAAGCATATGACTAGTACTCAAGCTGCACTTTTAGCTAAAAAAGCTCATGTGGGGCAAATGGGACTCATTCACTACAGTCCTCGCTACACAAATCAAGAGCTGAAACTGTTACTAAAAGAGGCAAAAGAGGTCTTTCCTCGCAGTTTTTTAGCTAAGGATCGAATGAAAATCACCTTACCGCTGAAAGATGAGACGTTGTAAGATTAGCCTTTATAGGAAACAACATGAAAACCATCAGTTAGTTTTGCCTCTGTTAAAGCAGATGCGACTTCCTCTAATAGTTCAACATCAGTTTGATTTTGTCGATGAATTGTCGAATGGCCTACAGAGACAGTGCTAAATGGATACTCACGTTGTATGTGTTGAATCAATTGTTGAGCATAGAGGTGGGCAAATCTGTTGTTGTAGAAAGGAAGAATACCAATTAAGGTATCAACACCCTCATAATACGCAAAAGAGCCAATACTCAAATAGTCGTATAAGAATTGACTAAAGGCTTTATCATCCTCAGTGCCTTGATGTGTAAATCCTACTGCAATAAGAGAGAGTGGATACTCATACGCACGAGCATGGTTCATCTCTTCTTGTAATCGAGCAGCCAAAGAGTTCTTAACAACGGTAAAATAAGATGAGTCTAATAAATGAGCATCGCTACTCGCTTTTATAGGTTCAAGAAGTGAAGCAGCGTTACTGTGAGGCTCAATATCATAAGGATATCCATCAAAGGAGACTTCACGCTCTAATGAAGCTATGATCTCTTCAGTATATGGTTTTTCATCTACTGGTATTGAAACAGATGGAACTTTGATTGGTGGTTCTTCAACTATTTGAGTAACATCAACAACTTCTTCAACTAAGGGCTCCACAACTTCTTTTTGCGCAATAATAATATCTTCCGTAAGCTCTTGTTCTTTTTCTACCGTAGGAGTTTCACTCTCTTCTCTATCTAGAAGGACTTCTTCATAGATTTCTTCTGCTACATGTGAAGAAGGGCTCTCTTTCTCTGTGACAATTATATCCTCTTCATATTCATCTTCGTATATAGGAGGAACTTCCTCATAAGTAGGAACACCAATGTAAGGAGTAATCCCTTCAACTGGTACGGTAGGTTGTGGATATGTAGGTTGACTTATATGAGAACCAAATAAAGAGGCTTGAACAGCTGCAAATGAGAGGTACTCTTCATTAGGTAACGTAAATAGCGGTTCAGTGTAGATATCTCTTAATACAGGCTCTTCGTAATCGTCATAGCCACCTAGGTGAGTAGGGGAGACCGCTACGGCTAAGAGCACAAGGGTAAAGCCTATCACAACTGGAAGAAGTCGGATTAAGATGGTATAAATAAGGTACGTATCAATCTGATACAAGGGGATGACATAAAAGATAAACAGATATGACAATCCGCCGAGGATGAAGATAGTGATGATTGCAGAAATTACTACAATGCCGACCGGGTTCGATTCACGTTGCTTTTGCATTTCTATAGAACTCTCTCCACGGTAAGAAGGCATTGCTTAACAACGCCAACATCCGTCATAATATATATACTTTCTGTATTATACTGTTTCAGTTGGGATATGACAAGGAATTATATAAGAGTTGCCTTAATAGTCCTTATAGTACTCTTTTTATTAAGTGAAATCGTCTTTGGGGAAGCTGGCATTCTAGCAAATAGGGATCGAGAGGAGTATATTGCCTCAATGCAGCACCTGTATGATCAAAAAATGATTACCTTGGAGACTCTTCAAAACAAGTTAAGTCATATGTATGAGCCCTCATCATTGTTAGATTATTTACGAAATCTAGGATACGCACAACCTCAAGATGAGGTATATCTCTTAGATTCCACTTCGAATGAAGGTGCGTATGCTCTTGAAGTAGTTGACGAACAACAGCTTGCTAATCATCTTTTTGTCGGTATCTCAAAGCGATTTTCTCTCATTATCGCATCAAGTGGAACACTCTTTATCCTTGCTATTGTATATGTTATTACAAAGCGTCCTTTTAAAAAGAGAGAGCAGAAGCATGAATTCTACGATTATGAATAAAAGTGATACAAACGCCTTAGACCAAGTCATTGGTGTTCTTAAACAAAAGAAGTTAGTCATTCTCCCCTGTGACACAATATATGGGATTATTGGACTCGCTCCTGATACCTATGAGACTCTTGTGTCGATTAAAAAACGACCAAATGAGAAGCACTTTATTCATTATGTCACTTTTGAGATGCTCGCTAGGATGACACCTATGAACATTGATGATGCACTACTGGCACTGTGGCCAGGGAAGGTCACTTTTCTTGTATATGATCATCAGAGAAACAAAATCTCATTACGTATACCTGATGATCGATTTCTTCATTCAATTCTTACAGAGGTAGGACAGCCTCTTTACACAACAAGTGTAAATATCACAGGGAAAACACCTTTAACAGATATTCAGCAGATGGTAGAGAAGTTTCACAGGAGTGTGGACTTATTTATTGAAACTCAAGATACCCTCGATGAGCACCCTTCAACCATATTAGACCTTACAACCACTCCCTATACTCTCATTCGACAAGGGAGTGTCGATGTTTCGTCCTTTATGTAGGAACAATTTTACGAGCTTCTAAGTAGAAACGTTTTTCATTAGCTTCGCCTAAACTAAAGGTCTTTCGAGGGAAACTACCCATATCTAAAATAGCATCAAAGAATGTATCTTTACTAATTGATGGCATAATAAGACCAATATTTCCCTCTTTTTTCCCTAAGGTGAACGGAACGTCAAAGCCGTGAACATAATCGACTTCTGAGCCTTGCTCTAACAACTTGTCAATTAATATCTGAATTGTTTCAGCACAGATTGAGGCAGAAGGCTTTTCTAAGGTAACTAAAGCTGTCATCTCTTCATCAATGTATCCAAAGCGTTGTATCGAGTTCTCTTGTTCTAAGATTGAAGTGAGATCTAAGATATTGTCATATTCTGTGATAGTGTACGATTCAGTTAACGTATTTAATACACCAAAGAACTGCGAGCGTGATGTGTTACTTAATAAGCGATGGATTGCTTCAAATAATAATCCTTCATCAAAGATATTTTCAATTTCGACTAAAGCGAATCGGGCAGGGTGGTCTTTTATCTCCTCTTTTGTTAAACCTTCTTTAATTGAGTTCCAGCAGCTTTTAGCAGTGGCTAAGGAGTGATTGCCATCTCCCATGGCAAATAAGAGACGATTTTGAGGATCGAGTTTTTCGTACAAGGAATCAAACGCATCAGCTAATTGTTTCACCACTTTATGAGAAGGAATCAGGTAGGTAGTTATCGTCCCCCCATTTCCCATTAGTGTTGTGCAATAGAGCTGCGTGTAGGAATCAACGCTCTTTGATAGTGGTTCAATAATACTTTTTGTTGGGTCATTAAAGAGAATCATCACATGAGGCAACTCTAATGAGGAGTCTTTACGAATTTGTTTTCTTGGTGGGATTCTACTTTCAATAGTCTCTTCAGTTGCCCTAATTAAAGAGCGCGATGTTTTATTGTAATCGTAGAACTCTAAATCTAAGTTAATCATAAGACCCCAGCGACTTAATCCTTTAGGCGTTTTTCTGTTCACTAAAAAGAACGCATTGTGATAAGTATCAAAGAGATCTGCATCTAAATATGCTCTCATAGTTTCGTTAATTGAATCGATTCGGCTGTTACGGTTTTCATCATGCAAATAGACTTCAGGATATATGAGGCGTAATGTAGAGGGGTGATCATCGACAAGATCATCGATTTCTTGCCAATATTCAGGCTCACTTGTGTATTGGTCACAAGCGACGACAGCCCATTTACTCAAATCAACATGTGTTTTGGGTAAAAGGATGTCGGGTACATGAATCCCTAGGTTGTGAAGTCTTTTTAGATCTTGGTCCATGATGATTCCTTAGACAGAATGATTTTTGAACAAGTGTATGAGATATTGTCAAAAAAGTTCAAGACATAGTTGTATAAACTGTCGGAGTTTTTACATGAATCAAAAATTCTCGCCCACATATAAGTTGTTATGATATACTCCTTTTATGTTACAACTACGACGAACATTAGCTTTCAGTTATCGAGTACATACATACATGTTGCTTTTATACGTTTATGTGAATCTCCTCTTTTTTGCACAACTGTGGTGGGATACTAACCAACTCTACTCATCATTTGTCTCTAGTGCCCACTTTTATATCTCTTTAGTAGGAATCGTCTATGGTCTGTTGTTAGTTATTATCTCAATATTGATTGCACTATTTGATCGAATGATAGATATGCCACAATTAGTATTAACGGTACTTAAAACAACACTTTTTTTGGCAATGCATACTGTGCATTCCGCCTTTGAGACCTTAGTTGAACATGGGATACGTGTTACATTATAAATAGGAAATAAGTGATGAAACGACTATATGCTTTTAGAGGGGCAATTGATGTAGCCTCCGATGATGAACAATTAATTGTTGAGGCAGTAAAAGAGTTATATGACACGTTCTTATCTCGTAACGAAGTGACAACTGATGATATGGTGTCGATTAACTTTACGGTAACAAGTGATCTACGAACCCTTAATCCTGCTACGGCACTGAGACGCTCCTTTACCCACCTTCAGGTACCACTTTTTTGTATGGCTGAAGCTGAAATTGATCATATGATGGAACGTACCATCAGGGTGATGATCTACTTTTATGCCAAAGAGGGGTATAAAGTGAAACACGCTTATCTGGGTACGAGTGGACAATTGAGGCCAGATCTCAACTCTCTTTCTTGACACTTTTGGCTGTTGTTGTATTATACATGAACAGGAGGAGTGTATGAAAACTCTTCAAGTCTCGACGCTCGTTATTATTCTAGTAGCAGTTGTTTCAATGACGCTCACAGCAGAGAGTGTTATTGAACAAGCAGATCGACTCTATTGGGCCGATTCATACGATCAAGTAGTCTCTCTCATTACAGGAGTGCTTCCAACTACATATAATTCACAAGAGAAATCAGAACTCTTATGGCGATTATCTCGGGCTACGTTAGCCATAGGAGATGAACAAAAAGCTCAAGGAGCTAACAATGCAACGCTATTTGCCACCTTTGAACAGGGACAAGAGTATGCAGAGCAAGCCATTGAGGTATATCCACTCGCCCGTGCTTATACGTACAGAGCCAGTAATATAGGGAGGTGGGGGGAGACCAAAGGACCTCTAAACTCATTGAGTAAAGCAAAACCAATGCGAGATGATCTCTCTTATGCTATTGATACATTCTATGCAACTGATGATACCATCGCATGGTATGTGTTAGGACAACTCTACTATAAACTCCCAGGAAGGCCTCTCTCATTTGGGAACTTAGATACTGCCATCAGTTATGCTCGAATGGCGGTAGATACGATTCCAGCTGAACGTAACTATCCCGGTCATTACAAAGCCCTTGCTGAGATGTTGTGGAAGCGGGGTCTCTCATCAGCTAAGAGAAAGACGAAAATCAACTCTCTTGCAAAGGATTGGAACAAAGAAAAAGGAAGTACAGTTGATCGTTACAGCTATTATGAAGGTTCATTGGGAGTAACACACGTACCGATGTACTCGCCCGTTGCACTACAAGATATGAGTGATCAACAAGAGGCAGCTATGATATTAAAATACGCTATTGCAAAATACGATGTATGGCCATTTCATAGTCGAGCAGATCAACGTACAAGACAAGAGATTGGCGAACTTTTAGATAAGTGGGGTCTGTAACATTAATATCCTCGATTAAAGTCGATGACATTGGTCATCGGCTTGTGATCTCTGTACGCTTGTAAGTTCTTTTTTATGAGCATAAAAAGTGTATTAAAGTTCTCATGTGATAATCCACTTACATGAGGTGTAATAACGACATTATCAAAATTCCACAATTCACTAGTTGGAGGAAGTGGCTCTTCTTCAGTTACATCCAAGATTGCACCACCAATGTTTTTATGGTGTAAAGCATCTATGAGAGCACTCTCATCAATAAGAGAACCTCGGCCAACATTGATGATGTAAGCACTTTGTTTGAGATACCCTAATGTCTTTGTATGTATGAGATGGTGGGTTTCTTGTGTAGCACTAGTGGCTAACACAAGATAATCGGCCTTTTGAAATGCCTCTTTAAGCTTCTCAAATGGATAGACCGTATCGATATACGATGGGACCTCTTTAGTCACGTCTTTTCTTATCACTATGATATTCATCCCATTTTTATGTGCTTGCTTAGCAACATGCTGAGCAATATCACCAAAACCGACAATGACTACAGTTGATTCACTAAGCTCTTTTTTTGTGGTTGCTGCAAGCCAATTTTTTTCTCTCATATGATGTATATAGGCAAAAAGATTGTGATGAATACCTAAGATTGAAGCCATCACATATTCACCAATTTTTTTACCATAGACACCAGAGCTGTTTGTTAAGATTACATCAGGCGAAGCATACAGTGATCGATCAATATATTGGTTAATACCACTGGTGGGACTATGAAGCCACTTTAAGTGAGGAAGGTAGGATAATAACTGAGGATCAATCATCCCAATGATGATTGATGAATGGATGAGATTATCTACAGTAGCATTTTTTGCATGTACAACTGTAAAAGTAAAGGTAGGAAACTCTTTTTGTAAAGATGCAATATCATCATCCGATGGTAAAAATACAGAATTAGTGATCAGTGCCACTTCAATATTAGCCATATGATTCCTCTTTATGTGAAGTTACTAAGAGGGGGTGTTTCTGACAACTCACATAAGGGTAAAAACCATCATCAATACAGTGAAAAGTCGATATTTTGAGAGAAATAGATGTTCTAAGATATGTCTTGACACTTTGTGGCAATTTTTCTATTCTTCTTTTTGGATATACGCCACCTTAGCTCAGCTGGCCAGAGCACGTGACTTGTAATCTCGGGGTCGTCAGTTCGAATCTGACAGGTGGCTTTCCGCTTGACTAAAAGACAAGATTTTTGTAGTGTACGAGCGTTGTTTTTGGGGAAGTTCCCGAGTGGTCAAAGGGAGCAGACTGTAAATCTGTTGGCTAAGCCTTCGAAGGTTCAAATCCTTCCTTCCCCATATTAGGTCTACCTCTTCAAGGTCGGCCTTTTTTCTTTTATGCAGGAGGTGTAAGTGAGCTGTTTCTATGAACAGGGGTTACGTTTTACCTGCCAAGATAGTTGTTACTATTGTTGTGGTGTGGAACCAGGTTTTGTATTTCTCACAAAAAGTGATCTTCGCCGCCTTTCTGAATTTCTTTCACTCTCAAAAGAAGATGTTATTCGCGCATATTGTCGTAAAGTTCCATTTGGTTCGTTCTCTTATATCTCACTGAATGAGAAAAAGAACCACGATTGTATCTTCTTACATGACCAAAAAAAGTGCTCAGTCTATCAAGGACGCCCAACTCAGTGTAAAACCTACCCATTTTGGTCTACAATTGTAGACTCACAAGAGTCTTGGAGTCGTGAAAAAGAGTATTGTCCTGGAATTAATGTTGGACAACTACACACCAAAGAAGACATTGATGCATACTTAGAAATGAGACAAAACGAAGCACCCGCTCTATGGGAGGAGTATTTCTCTTAGACGAGAATAGTTATGGCTAAAATTTCTGATAATGTCATTGAAGAGATTAAAAGACGCATCTCTTTAGAAGATGTCGTATCTCGATACCTCAACTTAACAAAAAAGGGGGATCGATATTGGGGATTATGTCCTTTCCATGACGAAAAAACTCCCTCTTTTACAGTCCATGCTGAAAAAGGATTCTTTCACTGTTTTGGATGTAATAAAAGTGGTTCAATTTTTGACTTTATTATGGAAATGGAACACCTCACATTTGTAGAATCGGTAGAGCGTCTAGCGAAAGAAGCAGGGGTGACTCTCACTCAGGAAAGTGAAAGTGATCGTAAAAGAAGAAGTGAAGTAGAATCTCTTAGACTCTTATATGATCGTATTGCTGCCTCTTTTCACTATATTCTCTTACATAGCGATTCAGCTCGCCATGCTCGTGAATACATTCAAAAGCGGCATGTCTCAAAAGAGATGCAAGAACGCTACCTCTTAGGGTATGCCCCCGATGATCCTTTTTGGCTCTACTCGTTTTTAATCTCTAAAGAGTATAGTCCTCAATTGCTGGAACAAAGTGGATTGTTTACTAAAAAAAATAAAGAGTATCCTCTTTTTCGTAATCGTCTTATGTTCCCGATTCGAAATGCTCAAGGACAAGTTGTCGCCTTTGGTGGAAGAGATCTCTCTTTTAGTAGTAATGCAAAATACATTAACACTCCTGAAACTGCATTATATAAAAAGCGGGAGATGTTATACGGCTTGTATGAATCTTTAAGTGAGATAAAAAAAGAGGGAAAAGCAGTATTGTGTGAAGGGAACTTTGATGTCATAGCCTTAGCTCAAAGTGGGGTAGTTGGTGCAGTAGCTCCTTTAGGTACCGCCTTTACCGTTGATCAAGGAAAACTACTTAAACGGTATTGTGATCACCTCACATTTTTGTTTGATGATGATGAGGCTGGACAACGAGCATTAGCCAAATCGGCACTCATTGCAGAACAACAAGGTTTTGAAAATAGTGTTATTGTATTAGATGATGCAAAAGACCCCTCAGAGATGCTCTCTCAAAAGGGTGAAAAAGAGCTTTTTACAGCAACAGAGAGAAGAAAATCTCTCTTCCATCATCTTGTACATTCGGCAATAAATCGCTATGATAGTTCGCAGGCAACAGGTAAACTACAAATTTTCACAGAGTTACGACCTTTTTTGGAGGCAACGGAATCAGAGATTGTACGCCAATCCTATTTCAGAGACTTAGCTTCATATCTTCAAGTAGATGTGTCGGTTCTCCTTTACGATTATCAACAACAACAAAAACCTGTTCACTCTATCCACAAAGGGGAGGATGAAAAACGTCGGTTTACGCACATACGTAAAGTGAAGCAATCGACCGACCTCTATATGATGCTTACACTCATCAATAACAGATCTCTTTTTAGCTCGTATCGTAACAGAATTCGCATTGAACATATGGTCGATGAGCAAGCCATAGAGCTCTTTACAATTTTGGAGGATGTATTACGTGAGAATCCTACCATAAGTGATGAATTATTATTACATTATATATCTGACGTAGACGTTCGAGAACTTGTTGCCAAAAGTTTTCAAATGCCTGAATTTACACTGGAGGCTGAAAGAACATTAAATGATGCACTGAGAAATATTGAAGTGCGTGAATTAGAAAAGGTACGAAAAAGGGTAGAACAACTGTTGAGCATTGCCGAAAAGGAGGGAGGCAAACAGTTAGAAGTGACTGACTTGCTATTTGAAAAGAAGACGCTCGATGAAAAAATTGCTACATTAAAGGGTGGATAGGAGAACCAACTCCTCACACACAGAAACAAAACTGGAGAGTAGATTGTTGAAAGACAAAGAAGATGAGAAAAAAATCATAGAAGATGACTTGCTTGAAGAGCTTGATGAACTGACACCCGATCAGGATGAGAGCATGCTTGAAGAGGAAGAAGAGACCCTTGAAGAGGATCTTGATGAAGATCTTAACGATGATGACGACCTCTCAAATTTTACAGCTAGAAATTCCAACTCTGATACGATGCCTGATCTCGATGATGAGATTGTCGACGATAGTGACGACGATTTAGAAGATGATGATGATGACGAAGATGAGGATGAGAAAGAAGAGGATGAAGATGATGATGAGGACGAAAGCATAGATGCTTATGGTCCAGATATCCAAAAAGAGGAGCAGCGTGCTAAAAAGCCTAAATCAAAAGTATTAGGCGGAGATAAGAGCGACTCCTCAGTCGATGATCCTATTCGACTCTATCTTCGAGAGATTGGACGAGAAAACCTCCTAAATGCCGAACAAGAAGTAGAACTCTCAAAACGGATGGAAGAGGGCTCTGAAATCATTAAACAGGTCATTTTAAAAAGTGGTGTTCTAATCTCATCATTTAACGACATTTATGAGATTGTGAATGCGAGCTTTGATGAAGAAGATTTAGAGTTCTCTCCCAAAGAACTCAAAGAGAGAATGAGTGATCAAAAACGGTATGTCCAATTCTATAAAGATGATCTGAAAGAGTCATCACAACTTCTCAGACAGTATGTTGAATTGAAGAAAAAGACTATTTCTTCAGGTGGAGATGTTCTTATTGATGAGACCTGCCTTAAAAAGAAGGCAATTCTGTTAAAGAAATTATCTAAAGTGGAGTTGCAACCCGAAGAGATTGCTGGCTTCACTGATAAATACCTGAATGCAGAAAAAGACATATTTGAGCTACAAAGAAAGAAATCCTCAATTGAGAGTCAACTCGGTATTCAAAGTCATCGAGAGTTACGTACTATGGGACGCTCTTTAGCTGTCCCTTCCCAACGTAATATCTTAGAAGAGCGACTGAATATGAGTAGCGACATAATTAAAGATTTAATTCGAGACGTTCAACTCACCGACAAACAATTAAAACAAATCGAATTTGAGTTTGAAGAGTCGTGTGACGCTATCATAGCTAATGCCAAAGAGATCTTACGTGGACGTGAGATGATGAAAAGTGCAAAAGATCGCCTCATTCAAGCGAACTTACGCCTCGTTGTCTCTATTGCAAAAAAATATACAAACAGAGGTCTCCACTTTTTTGACTTAGTCCAAGAAGGTAATATTGGCCTTATTAAAGCTGTTGAAAAGTTTGAATACCGTAAAGGGTATAAATTCTCGACCTATGCAACGTGGTGGATTCGCCAAGCTATTACCAGATCCATTAGTGATCAGGCACGAACTATTCGTGTCCCTGTCCATATGATAGAGCAAATTAACAAGGTGGTTCGTGAATCGAGAATGTTGATGCAAACATATGGCCGTGAACCTACCGATGAAGAGATTGCAGAGAAACTTGGATGGACAGCTCAAAAAGTAAAAGCTGTGAAAAATGTTGCACGAGAACCTATCTCCTTAGAGACCCCGGTAGGGGAAGAGGAAGATTCACTACTTAGTGACTTTATTGAAGATAAAGATGTCGAAAACCCTGCAACTCAGACTGCTTTTACCCTATTACAAGAACAACTTGAAGAGGTGTTAGAGACTCTTCCAAAAAGGGAACAAGAAGTTCTTAAAATGAGATTTGGATTAGAGGATGGTTACTCATTGACATTGGAAGAGGTAGGATTGTATTTTGAAGTAACTCGAGAACGAATTAGACAAATTGAGGCGAAAGCACTCAGAAGACTTCGTCATCCAAAAAGAAGTCGTCGCCTAAAAGATTTTATATAAGAAATGGTAGAAGCAGGAGAATAATATGCAGGATGTGTTTAACAAACTTCGTGATCTTCAAGGTGTACTTGCCGAGAAATTCACTGTCTTAGCAGAAGTAAAAGAGATTCCTAAGACACTTGAAACAAAAGAGGAATTATTACACCTCGGTAAGAAGACCTACGTTGAGAAACATGAACGACTCGACAAAACAGTTGAAGAGCTCAAAAGTTTACGAATTGCACTCGATCAAGCCGAAGTGGCTCGGGAAAACTCTGAAAAAATGATGGAGCAAATTTCGACTCAGCGTGAATACGAAGCGTTAGAAAAAGAGATTAGAGAAGCTGCAGCCAAAGAGCAGTCTCTACGAAAAAGTCTCCTTGCTAAAGAGAAATACTTAAGTGAACTTCAAGAGCAGCTCGAAGAACATGAACAACTTATGGAGATCCAAGAAGAAGAAGTTAAAACTGAATTAGAGATTAAAGAGTCTCTTCTAGCTGAAAAACAAGCTATTATCGACTCTTTAGAGAAACGTGAGCAAGAGCTTATCCCTGGCATTGATGATTCTACACTCTTTAAATTTGAACGAATTATTAAAAATAAAGAGGGGTTAGGAATTGTTCCAATTCATGGAACAGTGTGCCAAGGATGTCATGTCACCTTACCCACTCAATTTGTCAACGATGTGCGTAAAGGGGAGGAATTAATGTTTTGTCCCTATTGTTCAAGAGTGACATATTATGAAGATCCTGAACACTCAGAAGAGGGCTCCGAAGCACTTGTCGATCCACATGAGATTGGAGAAGCAAGTATGGTCGACTTTGTAGATACTGACGAATTCGACGATATCTTATAAGATTATATGTGATGGTGGTCCATGCGGTCGCTGGGTCTTGTATAAGACCGAGAGGAAAGTCCGGGCTCCAAAGAACATGACGCCGGGTAACTCCCGGGAGCCGTAAGGCTACAGAGAGTGCCACAGAAAATATACCGCCTGAATACAGGTAAGGGTGAAATGGTGAGGTAAGAGCTCACCGCAACGATGGTAACATCGTTGGCAGGGTAAACCTCGTCAGGAGCAAGACCAAGCAGTAGGAGAGTTGTTCGCTCATATCCTACGGGTAGGTTGCTCGAGTGTACCAGTAATGGTGCACCTAGATAGATGACCGCTTAACACAGAACCCGGCTTATGGGCCGCCATTTTATATAATATATCGGGCGCTCTTTTTGAGCGCTCTTTTTCTTGGAGGAGTTATGCAGCACGTAGATATTCTTGCGTATACTCAAGAGCTGTTAACCATACAACAACCAATTCGCTATGTCGGTGGGGAATACACCTACGGTACAGTGTATCCTTTAGATGAAGCTGAAATCTCTGTGGGACTCTGTTTCCCTGATTTATATGAAATTGGGATGAGTAATAATGCTATGCGTATTTTATACGACCAAATTATGAACTTAGGACCCACTATTTCATGTGATCGTATCTTTGCTGTTGCTCCTGATTTTGAACAATTTTTAAGAGAGAAAAACCTCCCTTTATATACCATTAGTCAAAAATACCCAGTAAAAAAACTCGATGTATTGGGAATCTCAATAGGATATGAGCTTGCTGCTACATCGATTTTACAAGTACTTGATCTTAGTGGTATTCCCCTCAGAGCAGAACATCGTACAGAGGATGACCCTATTGTCATAGGAGGAGGTCCTGCAATTACGAATCCCCTCCCGTTTGGTCCTTTTTTTGACTTTATTTTTATTGGCGAGACCGAAGGACATTTAGAAAAGATCCTTCTTTTTATCAAAGAGGGCAAAGAACAAGGACTTACTCGATTCGAAATTATTCAACATTTACAAAATACTCCCTCTTTGTGGTATGAGGGGAAAAAGCGGGCTCATCGTGCCATTGATGACAACTTTTCAACAAGGAAAAGTGGAGCTTTTAACTATTATGTTGTTCCTAACATCAAAGTAACTCAAGATAATGGGGTTGTTGAGATTATGAGAGGATGTCCTAATGGGTGTCGTTTTTGCCATGCAGGACAATTTTATAAACCTTATCGTCAAAAAGAGTATGAACAGATCGATGAACAAGTGAAACAATACGTTGAAGAATTTGGTTTTAGAGAGATAACTCTCAGTAGTCTCTCTAGTGGTGATCATCCACATCTTGCTTCTACAATCGCAAAACTAAATCATACCTATAAATCAAAGAAAGTCTCTTTTTCACTCCCTTCACTTAAGGTAAACTCTTTTTCATTAGCCATTTTAGAACAACTTGGTGAGGTACGTAAAAGTGGACTCACCTTTGCTATCGAAACTCCATTACACACCTGGCAATATGCGATTAATAAAGAGGTTCCATTAGATCAGATAATCTCTATTATTAAAGAGGCCAAATCAAAGGGGTGGAAATTAGCTAAATTCTACTTTATGGTAGGCCTTCCTTGGGTTGATATTGATCAAGAGAGAGTAGCTCTTTTAGAATTCCTCAAAGAGATTTACACACAAACGGGTATCGGGATGAATATCAACATTGGAACATTTATCCCTAAAGCTCACACCCCATTTCAATGGGCTGCTCAAATGCCACTACAAACCTCTCAAAGCCACCTCAGAGCTCTTAAAAGTGAAATACAACACACTATAAGACAAGCCAAGGTGTCGTACCACGAACCGTTTATTTCACACATAGAAGGAATCTTAAGTCGTGGAGATCGTAGTGTCGCCACGTTAATAGAACATGCCTATTCAAAAGGGGCACGTCTTGATGCTTGGTACGAATATATGAACCAAGATGTGTGGAAAGAGTCGTTAGAAGAGATAGATATCTCAACAGATGAAATCTTGTATACCGAACGGGCATTAGATGATCCACTTCCTTGGGATAGTGTTTCACTCGGAGTCTCAAAAAAGTTTTTACAACAAGAGTGGAACTTGGCCAAAGAGACAATGCTCACCGAAAGATGCTTCCCCGAATGCCTCAGTCCATGTGGAGTATGTGGAACTAAACATCACGTGTACGAAGTTGAACACAATGAACAAGAACTTGAGTTAGAACCAATAGAAATTGAGAAACTACCATCACAACCTGTAATTTTTTCTTATAAAAAAGAGGGTAGTGCATCATTACTGAGTCATATGAACGTAATGAGAATTATGGAACAAACCTTTCAACGTTCTCACATCGATGTTGCTTTTACCTTAGGGTATAACCCAACTCCTAAAATGGAGTTTGTAAACCCACTGACAACTGGGGCAACAGGGACACAAGAGATATTGCTAGTCGATATCCACGATGCTATCACATTAGATGTTTCTAAAACTCTAACTCAGTTAAATAAGAATCTTCCTGATGGCTTTGAATTTACCGAAATGAAAGTGTTACCTACCGATCGAAGAGTTACTTTAAGTAAACATATCGGTGGAAGTATCTACACCATCAGTGACATTCAAGATCAAAGTATCTCAACAATTTTAGATGAACTATGGCATAACTGTGGGGTAGGTATCTCTGTAGCTAAATTAGCAGTTGGTTCACATATCCAATATACAGTCCAAATCGATGGTGAGAAAAACCTCATTAAAGCTCTTTTTGGCAAAGAGATCTCTAAGTTTGAATTATTATCAAAAATGAAACTGCAACGTGAGTTCATATATGTAGGCTCATACCAAGATGAGCCACATACTTATTTCACAGCCTCTTTAATATGACAGTTATAATAATGACCACCATCTAATACAACAGTTGCTGGATATTCCGTGTCACAAATAGGACCAACTTTTTTATGACATCGAGAAGCGAATGGACAGCCAACTCCCTGTTTGGTGGGATCTGGTAATTCTCCGCTAATATCAATGACTTGTCGTTTTACTTTTGGGTCAACCTCACCACGTGCCGATAACAGCGCTTCGGTGTAGGGGTGTTTAGGGTTATTCATGACATCATCTCTTAAACCATGTTCACACACCTTTCCACTATATAACACCAAAATATAATCACTGAGGTAGTTAATTACGTGTAAGTCGTGTGAGATAAAGACATACGAGGAACCAGTTTCGCTTTGTAGTTCGTGTAGGAGGTTTAACACTGAAGCTTGGACTGAGACATCTAATGCACTTGTTACTTCGTCACATACTAATAAAGAGGGGTGAGTAATAAGCGCTCTTGCTAAGGCAACACGTTGCTGCTCTCCACCACTGAGTTGTTGTGGTTTTTTAGATAAGTACTCTTTACCTAGATCGACACGTTTTAATACCCGTTCAATCTCTTGAGTCCTTTGTTCTTTATTGGTGAATGTGGAGAGGACTTTCATAGGACGAGAAATGAGTTGTTCTACGGTGTGAGATGGGTTAAGACTCCTTCCAGGGTTTTGGAAAATAAGTTGAATCTCTTTAAGAACATCATGAGAACGTTTATTCCACGCAATTGAGATGTTTTGATCTTTAAAGAGCATTTCACCATGTGTTGGTGGATACAAACCACTAATCATATGACCAATAGTCGATTTACCACATCCAGATTCCCCTACGATGCCTAAAACACTAGATGGGGGAATTTCGACATCAACACCATTAACAGCATAGACTCTCTTTTTCCCATTTGGGTAATACTTATGAATATTGTGTAGTGTTAAAAGTGGTTTTGTAACATCAGATGGCTTCTCTTTTATTTCAATGGGTTTTTTCTTATCATCTGAGGAGGGAACATCTGTTGCATAGGCTCGGTCACATGAGGCATATCTTTTATCAGATATCTCTCTCATGTAATAACGCTCTTCACACGTGGGGGTATACTTTTCACATCGCTCTCTAAAAGGGCACCCAGTTTCATGAGCTCCTCGTTTACGAACATACCCTTTAATGGTATGAAGACGTGCTTTCTCTTTAACAACTCCTCCACGGGGTAAACAGTTAATTAACGATCGGGTGTAGGGGTGTAAAGGAGAGTCAAATAACTCTACTTTAGGACCACTTTCTACAATCTCACCGTTATACATAACGACAATAGTATCGGCAACTTTGTTAATAACTCCCATATCATGACTGATGTACATCATCGACATATTCAGTTGTTTACGTAGTTTACTAATTGAATCTAATATAACTGCTTCGGTAGTAACATCTAAAGCTGTAGTTGGCTCATCGAGTATCATCACATCGGGTCGACACAAAATCGCCATAGCAATACAAATACGTTGTTGGATACCACCACTGACTTGGTGAGGATAGCGTGATACCACTCCCTCAGGATCAGCAATGTTTAACATAGTTAATGCTTCTAAAGAAGCCTCTTTTGCCTCCGCCTTTGAGAGGTTTTGGTGAAAGATGCCTACCTCATCTAATTGAAAGCCAATAGTACGAGCAGGGTTTAATGAGGAGTAGGGATTTTGATACACCATCGCAATCCTGTTTCCTCGAATCGATCGAAGTTGATGATCATTCATTGATAGCATATCTTCACCTTTGAATCGAATTTCGCCATGAACGGTCGCATTTTTAGCAACGTAGTTCATAATTGCAAAACTGAGTGTACTTTTACCACACCCCGACTCACCGATAATGCCAATGGACTCATTATGTTTAATACCTAATGAGATTCCATTAACTGCGGTAAAGTCACCTTCAAATGTATTAAAACTTACATGAAGATCATCAATCTCTAATATATTATTGTTCATGGGTAAAAACCTTACTTATAAAATCTGAGAAAATTGAAATAGCAATAACCAAAGAGGCAATAGCTAAAGAGGGAAATAAGACAGCCCAAGGTGCTTCTGTTATGACTGGTTTATTCTCAATGACCATCATTCCCCAATCTGGAGTAGGGGGTTGTAGACCAACACCCAAAAATCCTAAAGAGGCAACCATCATAATTGAGTAGGCAAAACGGGCAGTCGCCTCAACTATGATAGGACCAACGGTGTTAGGCAGAATCTCAACAAACATAATGTATAGATGATTTTCTCCCCTTAACCGGGCACTAGAGACGTACTCTAACTCTTTTTCACCTAATAACACCCCGCGAGAAACTCGTGCGGTTGCTGGGATAAAAGCAATAGAGACTATTAAGGTTAAAGAACCAATAGAAGAGTCTCCTAAGATTCCTAACACAACCATCGATAACACCAGTGGTGGAATTGCCATTAAAATATCCATAGCTCGTAAAAATAGGGCATCAACTCGTCCACCAAAGTATCCAGCAGTAAAGCCAAATAAGACTCCCAATATGGTAGATAAAAGAGATGTGAGTAGGGCAACAGTTAGAATTGATCTACTACCGTAGACAATCCGAGCAAAGAGATCTCGCCCTAATTCATCTGTTCCTAACAGATGATTAGCTTCTCCTGGAGCAACAAGTTGCTTCTCTGGTTGCATCTCTGTGTAGGTGTACTGGGTAATAACGGGAGCAAAAATAGCGATGATTATCCACAAAAGTAAAATGGCAATACCGATTATCGCTAAAGGATTACGTTTTAATTGAAACACAAAATAACTCATAGTTGTCCTCCTTGGTAACGAATACGTGGATCTAAAATGCTATAGAGCATATCGGTAACCATCGTCGATACTGAGTAGATGATGGTAATGATTAATACACACGCTTCGATGAGAGGCACATCACGAGTTTTAATTGCAGTCATTAATAAAGACCCCATACCAGGAAATCCAAAGAGAGTCTCCACTACAACTAACCCTCCAAACAACCACCCCATATTCATCCCAATGATGGTAATAGAGGGTAAAAGAGCATTTTTCAGTGCATGTTGAAAAATTACATAACCTTTTGGCATCCCTTTTAAAATTGCACTACGAATGTAATCACTATTAAGAACGTGTACCATAGAGGAGCGTTGCATTCGTGATACATATCCAAACATCACAAATGTGATAGATAATGCAGGAAGTAGTACAATGTGCAAATTTGAAAAAAGGGTCTCTCCGATTGGG
Source organism: Sphaerochaetaceae bacterium (assembly GCA_041655255.1). Lineage (GTDB taxonomy): Bacteria > Spirochaetota > Spirochaetia > Sphaerochaetales > Sphaerochaetaceae > JBBAFS01. Next base: position 7,089 of record JBBAFS010000001.1, on the reverse strand, counting down.
ATAACACTCACAATAGGGAGCCATTTAAGTTTGACGGAAAATAGTGTAATTAAAAAGACTCCTGAAACAAATTCAGGCAGAGCCATCGTTGCCAAACCAAAAAATGAGATGACCGAATCAGTTAAGGTGTTCTCTCTTACTGCAGCTAATACTCCAAAAAAGAGTGATAGTGGTACAAAAATTACAAAGGCGGCAAAAGCTAACACTAAAGAGTGACCAACTCTTCTCCATAAAATAGAGTTAATGGAGACCCCTCTCATATACACAGACTCTCCAAGATCCCCTTTCAAGATATTTCCGATCCATCTACCGTAGCGTACTACTAAAGAATCATTTAATCCCCGTGCCTCACGTAAAGCCTCGACAGCCTCTTGGGTGGCACTTTGACCTAAGATGATTTGCGCTACATCTCCTGGCATAATTTCAACTAAAATAAATATGAGCGCACTCATAATAACCAAGGTCGCTAAAAGCGACCCCAGTTTTCTTAACGCAATAAGAGTTAAATCCATTATTGTACATCCATATATTTATATTGTGGAATCATAGTTAGTGGTTGTTTGTAGTTTTTCACTCGATCACTAAGTGCAACTAAATATGGTACTTGAACGTTAATCAGTGAACCATTATCAAAGAACCAAGATTGTAATTCGTGGTAATAAGATGTTCGTTTAGCTTCATCGACTTCACCACTAATAAGATTAATTAATCGATCTACTTCTGCTTCAGCCATATGTGACTCGTTCCACGAACCACCAGATTTAAATGCTAATGCTAAGAGCATAGATGGATCAATTCTTCCACCCCAGCCTGTGATTGATAAAGGGACATTAAGCCAATATTGAGCTAAATAGACATCACGTGTGTATCCTTTCAAGTCGATGTCAAATCCAGCTGGTGCTGCTAACTCTTTCACTGTTTGTGAAAGTTCTTTACCAAATGGGTGATCACTAGCGTAGTACATAGGAACTGAGACACCATTAGGGTATCCCGCTTCAGCTAATAGTTGTTTTGCTTTCTCAATATTTCGAGTTCTAAGAGGTAACTCTTTATACTCAGCAAGGGAGTTCATAATAGGAGTTTCACTATAATAGACCCCATCTCCTAAAGGCATTTTCGCAACACTCAGGGCAATAACTTCTGGGTCCATAGCATATTTTAATGCCAAGCGAACTCTATTATCATCAAAAGGTGCCTCATCTACTGCCATTGAGATAAATCGTTGTTCTTGGTAAGGAGAGATAACACTAATACCATCAATTTTATCTAATTTATTTTTAATGGTAGGTGTTACAAAAGGGACAATATCGACTCGATTGTCTTCTAACATTGAAATACTTGCTTCGATATCACCAACAAAGTAGATAAGAATCTTATCTAAAATTGGCAGTGAGCTCTCCCAATAATCAGTGTTTTTTATCAGTACTGCAGACTCTTTAGGAATTATTTGCAACATTTTAAAAGGACCAGTCCCATTTGGTTGTGTCTCTCCAAAAGCATCATAATCATATTGAGATGAGAGAATCGCCATGTTGTAATCGGTAAATTGGTAGATGAAGGTAGGGCGAGGTTCATCCAAGTGGACAATCAGTGTATGAGGATCAAGAACTTCAACTGAAGAGACGACTTCAAAATCTTCTTTTTTCAAGTGCCCTATAGAAGGGTCTTGAGTACGTTCAATGGTGTATTTCACATCATCAGCAGTAAACTCTGACCCATCATGGAAACGGACACCTTGTTGTAAATGAAAGATCCAATTTGACCCATCATCAGTTTCCCAATCTGTGGCCAACACAGGGACCAGTTCACCAGTATCAGCATCAATATCTATCAGGTATTCGTAGATTGATGAGTTCATAGAAAAAGCCTGACCATCCCACACTCCAGGTGTAATAAGACCAGGAATTTGTTCTGCGACTCGAACACTTCTCTCGTCACTAGCACTCTCTTTCCCCCCTAGGGCAAACATCAATGAGGCGCTAACTAGTAACAGTAATATAAAGATTAAACTTCGTTTCATATTCCCCTCCAAAAGAACAAAAACACTTAGGATGGGACACGTCGAATAGATTATATCGGTATCTTGAAGATCGTTACGACAATATTTCCTCACCTTGTAGTGGAGGAAAAACCCCATCCAATAACCGACAACCTTATTGCAGCATATGGGTTGCCAGTATGTCAAGGGGACAATTATCCATATTGAAGAAGAAATAAAAAAGTTTATTTAGGTCCTAATGAATGATATTTTCAACCAAAGCTCTTGTGTGTTGTTCACCAACTAACACTAATACATCTGATTGCTCTAACTGAAGGTCTGGACCAGGAGATAAGATGATAGACCCATCTCGCCTAATAGCAATGACCGTAGCGTGTGTTTTCTGCCAAAATTTTAATTGGCCGAGACTCTGACCTATACACGTTGAATCTTTTTCTATTTCAACTTCATAGGTGAAAAAAGGATTGCTAGCAGTAAAGCGTTCATTTGAATCAATTAACAGACGGACCGTTTCATACAACTCTTTCTCAATTGCGGCATGTTTATCAATTAACTCTTTCATCCGCCTTAAACGAGAGCGAGTTGTCTCTCTTGTATCGTGTCGTGTGATGTATGAAAGGGCAAATTCATGATTGTTGACGAGAACCCCACTATTTTTTAAGACAGTTACAACACCCATCTCTTCCAATAACGAAAATGAGCGTCGAATAGTCTCACTAGAGACACCATACTCAGTGGACATAAGAGATCTTCCTGAAAGGCGAGTGCCTTCAGCTAATTCACCATTAGCAATTCTGTATGCAATATCTAAAGCAATTTTGGCATACATAGCCACTGGCTCACTCTGTCTTTTAGGAGTTGTCTCTTTTCCCATACGTTAATTTATCATGAACAATTCATTTTCTCAATGAGTGTACATATATAGAGGCACCTCAATTAAGGTGCCTCTTCTATGTAAAGGAAATAGATGAGAATGTTATGTGCGCCTTTGTATTCGTTCTTTTTGTGCCTCTTTCATATTTTTGATTGCAAAGGTGAGTACTGAGAAAAATGCAATTAGTAAGAACGCTAGGCTAATTGGGCGAGTGACAAAAATAGAGAGACTTCCATCACTTAAGATTAATGCTCTTCTAAAGTTCATTTCAGCAAGTGGTCCTAACACAATACCCAATAGTACTGGAACTAACTGAAAGTCCATAAGTCTCATGAAGAAAGCTAAAATACCAAAGATAAAGATATAATAGACATCATATAAGCTATTATTCGTAGAGTAAGCTCCTGCAGCACAGAAGGTGAGGACTATACATGCTAGTAGTTCAAATGGGACTCGGGTGATATGTGCATAAAACCGGGTAAAGAACTTACCAACAAACCATAAACTAATATTCACAACAATCAATCCCAACATAATGGCATACAAAATATCCCCTTGCTCTTTAAAGAGCATTGGGCCTGGGACCATCCCATGAATCATAAAAGCACCCATCAAAATGGCAGTGGCACCGTCTCCAGGGACACCTAAGGTGAGCATTGGAATCATTGTAGCTCCACACGCTCCGTTGTTAGCTGATTCAGAAGCAGCAACTCCCTCTATTTCACCCTTACCAAATGTTTCTGGGTGGGAAGACATCTGCTTTGTTTGGTTGTATGCAATAAAAGCGGCTAAACCACCACCCGTACCTGGTGTCGCACCAATAATGATTCCGGTAATAGTACCAATAGCAATTGGTTTACGAGATCTCTTATATTCTTCTTTAGTGACCTTGTTTCCAGTAATCTCTGAAGCTGAGACAATCTTTCGATCAGTTTTTGGATTATATTTTGCTTTCATTAAAATTTCACTAATAGCAAATAATCCTATTAAAGCAATAATTAAATCGATGCCACGTCGGAGTTGTAGGTTGTTAAAAGTGAATCTCATAGTTCCACTGATATGATCTAATCCAATAGTGGAGACAAATATCCCAATACAAGCACCGATAAGTCCTTGTAAGATCGATTTATTAGAGACTCCTGCTATTACCGAAAGTCCAAATATCGCCAAAGCAGTATATTCAGCGGGGCCAAATAAGAGAGTAACTTTAGCAATAGGAGGAGCAAAAAAGAGTAATGCGAAAGCACTTAGTAATCCTCCAATGGTCGATGCATATAAAGCCATAGTTAAAGCCTTAAATGCCTCTCCTTTTTGAGTCATGGGATACCCATCAAACAATGAGGCAGCATTTGCTGAAGTACCTGGTGTATTGATCAAAATAGCCGTAATTGAGCCACCATAGGTCCCTCCAACATAGATACCTAACAGCACTAAAATTGCAACAGTGGGCTCCATACGATAGGTGAGGGGAATAGTGAGAATAATTCCCAAGTCACTTGTAAGACCTGGAATAGCGCCTACAATGATGCCTACTACTAAACCTACAGGAATGGCTAACAGTATTTGCCAATCAAGAAGTATGTGTAAACCAGAAAGTATTAAATCCATGTGCTCCTCCTTTTATGGCAATGAGATATGTAAGCCAACGGCAAAAATCAGATACACCAATGCGCTTGTAGTTAAAGCGATGATGTAATAGGATTTTTGACGAGCTCCGTAATAGATAAGAATGGCAAAAATAAGATAGATGCTTGATCCTATAAACCCAAGGACCTTAAATAGAACCATATACACGATAATAATTCCAATATAGATAGCGGTTCTTATTGCATCTTTAAAACCACGAGAAGCGTAGAGTTCTTGATCAAAAACAATCTCTTGTTTAGGTTTAAAAAATATTCCTTGCAATAAAAGCAATACTGAGAAGATAAACATTCCCCCTAAAGCTATTTTTGGAACTGTCTGTGCGTTAATAGAGCTCTTTTCCATAGTTACTATCTGTGAGGGAATCAATAAAAAGAGAATCCCCGAGATTATTGAAAATAACGCTCCTGATAACATCTCCGAATTATATTTAATTTTCATCTCTATTTCCTACATAGTGTAGTGTTAGCAGTAGGAGAACTGCTAACACCACTGAATACCTACTTCAGTAAGTTGATATACTCTTTCATCGCTTCTGTTTGAACGATGATTTCATGCTTAATCTCTTGTTCGGTAGCCCCCCAAGCCTCCATGCTTAAGCTTTTCATGAAATCTTGGAACTCTTTATCAGCGTACACGTCTTGGATAAATTTTGTTAACACAGCCTTTTTGTCTGCATCAACACTACTTTTCACTGCAAAATAATCCATGCCAATAAATTCAGCTGCAATGCCTTGCTCATTGAAAGAGGGGATACGGCCAATGCCATCTACTTCTATTCCATCTGGAATGAAGGTTCCCAATACTGCAAGTTCTCCACTTACGACGTAGTCACGATACACTGGGGGAGAACCAATAGCGATATCGACGTGGCCTCCTAAAAGGGCGTTAATAGCATCTTGTCCACCATCATAAGGGACAGCTTGTGCTGGAATGTTGAGTTTTTCAAAAAGGACGCTAATCATAGTATAACTATCATTTCCTGGTCCTCCAGTTGTGGCATACTTAATGATTCTTCCAGATTTACCCAAAGCAATAAGTTCATTTAATGTATGAATGTTTGTATACTTTGGATTTGAGAGAATCACAAATTCGACAACTCTCATTCCAATGAGGGGAGTGATATCATCAATGGTGTAATTCACATCGACAAATGCTGGTGTCAAAGAAAACAGTGGACCATTTGAGATAACCATAGTGTATCCATCATCGCTCGCTTGCATAAATGCATCCATAGCGATAGTACCAGCTCCTCCAGTTTTGTTCTCTACAATAACAGGAACTCCAAGATACTTCTCACCGAAAGAGGCTACCTTTCGTGCAATAGTATCAGGACCTCCACCTAAACCCCAAGGCATAATCATTGTAACACGTTTATTAGGAAATGCCTTTTGCTCTTTTCCACCTTGGGCAAAGATTGTTCCTGCAACCAAGGTAACGATGAGTAAAATGAGTAATAATTTTTTCATTTTCTCTCTCCTTCTATGTTTTTTCTGTGATCAACGATCACATTATTTTTATGTCTGTATCAGTAAAACGAAGTGTTAATGCTTCGTGATAGTTTCTCTTAATTGTGGTAAACGGTTGATAATCAACTTCATCAGTAAATAAAAATTGAAGATGTGGATATCTTTGTCGTAATTGATGGTAAACCTCAGGGTGAGAACTGTTATGTCTACGGTCACTAGATGAGGTCGTAATAATATACTGCGCACGTAAGTTATCTAAAAGATGAGTATTTATTGCATCAATTTGTCCGTGATGAGGCAATTTGAGAACGTTCCCATTTTTGAGCAAAACAAAGGTTTCTTCACTCCAGTTTTTTGGGCAATTATCGGCAGTGAGAAACACAGAGTGTGAATGATACGTAAGTTGAAACACAGTAGAGTAATCATTTGAATCAGCATCCATTTGTGCTAACTGCTGAGCTATCAAGCTCTGATCACTTTCTGTAAAGACATCTTCTATTCTTTTAGTAAATGTTTTAGCTTTTTCTATAGTAGGTTCTAAAGTTACAATACGAAGATATTGAACAATTGTGAACGTTCTTGCTTCGATGAGGTTATGAGATGGAATGTGATACTTTTCGATAAAAGAGAGGATATCTTTGTAGTGTTGTAAAGCTTTTGCAAACTTGAGTGTACTACAATGATTAATGCCCTTCATATCAAGATCTTTACATTGGGTTATGCTAGGAAAGTAGGGGAGAAAGAATGCACCTATGTGTACCGTATCCAGAATTTCTTTTATTCCACTGACATGATCCTCATGGATATGGGTAATGATTACAGCCTCTATGTGAGTAATATGATGTTTTTTAAGATATTCTACTAATGAAATTCGATTTCCTATAAACTCTTCTTCGTATGAACTGCCACCATCTATGAGATAGTGGGCATTATTGTAAGTGAGTAAAATAGCCTCTCCGTAACCAACGTTTATAAAAGTAATATCAAGCATAAGTTATGTTGTTCCTCTCTCTATTAATTGTGTTGCACACTCTATTATTTCTTTTGGGTGAGGTTTACCTTCAATAATCTCTATTAACTTCGAAGCAGCGAGTTTACCCAAT